>JADFHR010000154.1:2500-7805 GCA_022567015.1 Pseudomonadota bacterium | reverse complement strand
GCCAGGGCGCCGGCGACGCCGACCGCGAGCGACGCCGGCCACTGCCTGAGGATGGCGGTGATCTGCCCCGGCTCCCTGATCCTCAGGTAAACCCCCATGATCACCGTCTGCATGACCACCGAGACGGCGAGGGTGAAGGCCGCCTGCATGACGAACCCCTGGCCGCCGAGCGAAAGCGCGCCGCCGCGGTAGAAGACCACGGACGCGCCCAGAAAGGCGCCGCAGGCAAGGCCGATCAGGGTCGGCTTCCCGGTGAGGCCGGCGGCCAGGCTCGCGGCCGTGATCCGGGTCCGGGCCACGGACAGGGTAACCACGCCGACGAGGCTGAGGGCGATGGCGAGGACGGCGGCGAGGCTGAGCGGGTCGCCGAGGATGACCAGGCCGAGGACCGCCACCTGGGCCACCTCGGTCTTCGAATAGATCGTGCCGACGATGAAATTGCGGAACGAGAACAGATAGACCAGGAGAAAGGTGAAGACGATCTGCGAGACGCCGCCGAGCAGGCAGTAGAGCAGGAACGTGGTGCTGACTTCCGGCACCGCGAATCCGCCCCACTGGGCCAGCCCCCAGACATAGAGCACGGCGAAGGGCCAGGCGTAGAAGAAGCGCACGGAGGTGACCCCGGCGTCCGTGAGCTTCGACTTCAGGTGTTTCTGCAGCGCCGAGCGCAGGTTCTGCATGAAGGCGGCGGCGATGGTGAGGGGGACCCAGAGCTCGAACATGGCCGCGGATTATAGCGATGGCGGTCCCCGTCCGGGGCACCCATATTTAATCATATGTTAGTTTTTCCGCCCTAATTTCGGTACCGTGCCTGTTTTTTTCGGCCGGCCGGGAACCAGGCGCCGCCGCCGCATTCGTCGGGATCTCGGGAAAGGGAAGACGATCGTGAAAGTTGGGATAACGCGCTGCGCCGCCGTGGTTGCGGCAACCATCGGTTTGGGCGCCTGCGGCGGCGTCTTGCAGAGCGGCCTGTTCACCGAATCCTTCTGGGCGGCCAGTCCGCTGAAAGAGAACGACGAGGCCGAGCTCGGCCTGGCCGAGATGGCCAAGGGCAACTACGTGGCCGCCGAGGGCCATTACCAGAGGGCGCTGAAGGCCAATTCCAGGGACGTGCACGCCCTGCTCGGCCAGGGGATTCTCTACCAGAACACAGGCCAGACCACCAAGGCCCGGGAGATGTACGAGGCCGTGCTCGCCATCCGGCCCAGGGACTCCCAGCGCATGGTGATCTGGAACGACGTTTCCACGCGGCCTGTCGCGGAGATCGCCAGCGTCAACCTGGCCCTTCTCGACAGCGGCGGCGTGCTCGCCAGCATGGGCCGCGGCCCCACCGGACCGCAGGCCGGCGAAGAGCGGCCCGTGGCCCCGGCGCCTCCCCCGGCCTCCCGGCCCGTGGTGTCGGGCGCGCCCAACGGTACGGCCATGCTCGGCAGGCGGCTGGCGACGCCCGTAACCACGACCGCGCCGGCCATGCCCATGCTCTCCAACGGCGACGCCAATATCGTGTCCCGGTTCAAGACCATGCGCGCCCTGCGCGACCAAAGCCTCATCACCCAGGACGAGTTCGCCACCCGGCGCCGGGTCAACGTCGGCGCCCTGCTGCCGCTGACGTCGCCGCCGCCGGCGGCCGGGCTGGACCGCCCGGTGCCGACCACGGGCCAGATCTCGGGACGGCTCAGGGCCATCGGCCGGGCCCTGGAGATGCGGGCCATGTCGGTCAGCCAGCACGCCGCCGAACGGTCCATGATCCTCGATGCCCTGATGCCGGGGGCGCCGGTGGTCGTGGCCAATCCCGGCAGGCCGCCGCAGGGGTTGATGGAGGCCGCCGACGCCGTGCGCCGGCTGGAGCAGCTCCAGGACGGGGGATTCATCAGTTCCGATGAGTACGCCCGGGAACGCAAGGCCATCGAGCGCGCCATGCAGCCCAAGCCCATGGCGTCGAAGGAGGAGGTCACGGTGGCCTCCACGGTGAAGGCCGCCACCCAGGTCTCGCCGGCCAAGGCGGAGGGCAAGGCCAAGGGGCTGGTGCCGGCCGTCCATCTGGCCTCGTACCGCTCGCGGAAGGGGGCGGACCGCGGCTGGGTCCAATTGCGCCGCGCCCACCGGGAAGTCCTCGACACTCTCGAGTCCGAGATCACCAAGGTCAACCTGGGCCCCCGCAAGGGCATATTCTACCGGCTGAAGGCGGGGCCCGTGGCCGACAAGGCGGCCGCCGCCGAGGTGTGCCGCAAGCTCAAAAGCCGCCGCCAGTACTGCGTGCCCAGCTTCATGAACGGCACCTGAGCCGGCCGCCTGCCCGATCCGTCCCTGCGGCGGGGCTTTGCGGCCCATTCATTCTGAAATCCGTATCCGGTATTCATTCCGGGCTTCGAAAGGCCCCCCGGATGATCCCTTCGGTGGGCATTTCCGTGGGCTCGTCGAAACGAATATTCATCCGTGTTCATCCGTGTCCATCCGTGTTCGAACCCCACCGTTCGGGTTGCCACGCCAATGATCCTCCGATGGAAACGCACCTGATTGTTTGACACGGATGGACACGGATGGACACGGATAAACGACGGTCCCGGGCCGTGGGATCAAGCGCCGGGCGCTGACGAATTTCCCGGCCTACCTCCGCGTACCTCCGCGTCCTCGGCGAAAAAAAAATAAACGCAGAGGACGCAGAGGAAGAACGCAGAGGACGCATAAGGAAGGCGGGTATGCCGCGCGCGATTACGCTATGTGTTCAGCCGCCCCCATCCGTGTTCATCCGTGTCCATCCGTGTTCATCCGTGTTCGATTCCCACCGTTCAGGTTTCCATTCCGATGATCGGTCGATCGGGTTGCGCCTGATCATTCGACACGGATGGACACGGATAAACGACGGTCCCGGGTCGCGGGATCACAACGGCACGTGGCGATATTGGCGTGTATACGGGATTTCAGAAATCTTCACTCTTTGTCTCTGCAATCCCCAATCACCCGTCCGTCTGCACCACGCCTTCGGCGGCCAGGTCGTCGACCTCGGCCGGCGCGTAGCCGAGCAGGCCCTCAAGGATTTCCCGGGTGTGCTGGCCCAGGTTGGGGGCCGGCTCCGCCGGCGGGGTGGGGGCGGCGGACATGTGCGGCGGGGTGCGGGCGAAGCGGAAGACGCCGACCTCGGGATCGTCGATCTCCATCAGCATGCCGCGGGCCTTGACATGGGGGTCGGCGAACACGTCCTCGGCGGTATTGACCGGGCCCGTCGGAACGCCGATGCCGTTCAGGGTGTCGACCGCCTGTCGGCGGGAGAGCGACGCCAGCCAGCCTTCGATGATCGGCTCGAGGAAGGCGCTGTTGGCGGCGCGCGCGGTGCCGGTGTTGCTGCGCCCATCCTCGATCAGGTCTTCGCGGCCCATGGCCTGGCACAGCCGGCCCCAGATGATGTTGTCGGGCACGTTGAGCGCGATGTAGCCGTCGCGGGTCGCATAGGCGCCGCGGGGAAAGAAGTTCTGCGTCCGTCCACGGTGGGGGGACTGGCCGGCGACGGAATGGAGCACGATCATGGACTCGTTCAGCGACAGCATGTTGTCGAACATGGCGGAATCGACGAACTGGCCGGCGCCGGTGCGCTCACGCATGAACAGGGCCTGGACGATGCCGTACGCCGTCACCATGGCGGTGTAGATGTCGGCCATGCCGTACAGCGTCCACGACGGCGGTTTGTCCTCGAAGCCGACCATGTGCATGACGCCGCTCATGGCCTCGGCGACGATGTCGAAGGCGGGGCGGTCGCTGTAGGGTCCCCGGAAGCCCTCCATGCGCCCGAAACCGGAGATCACGGCCCATACCAGCCGCGGATTCGGGACCGCCAGGTCGGCGTACCCCAGGCCCAGTTTGTCCATGGCGCCGGGCCTCAGGTTCTCCACCACCACGTCGGAGCGGGCGGCGAGCTTCCTGAACACCTCCTTGCCCCTGGCGTGGCGCAGGTTGAGGGCCAGGCTCTTCTTGTTGCGGTTATAGCCCATGAAGCCGGCCGCCTTTTTGACGTTGTCCTTCTCCGCGAACGGCGGCATAGCCCGCCGTGGATCGCCGGTCCCCGGCCGTTCGATCTTGATCACCTCGGCCCCGGCGTCGGCGAGGAGCATGGTGCAGTACGGGCCGGCGATGTACTGCTCCACGCCGGTTACCCGTATGCCGGAAAGGGGTCGGTCCATCGGCTGTCGTCCTTTTTCCCGGCGGACGGCCGTCCCGTGCGGCGCGGGACGGCGCATCCGGTTGCTGGTGTCTTAGAAGGGTCCCGGCCGGGAGGCGTGAAGGACCGGCTAATCCCCGATCCACTCCACCACGGTGGAAAGGCCCATGCCGACGCCCACGCAGAGGGTCGCCAGTCCGTAGAACGGGCGCCGGTGGTTCGCCGCGCGCCGCTTCATCTCGTGCAGCAGGGTCACCAGGATGCGCGCCCCCGAGGCCCCCACGGGATGGCCAAGGGAGATCGCTCCGCCGTTGACGTTGGTGATCTCGTGCTCCAGGCCGAGCCGGCGCATGCAGCCGATGGTCTGGGCGGCGAAGGCCTCGTTGATCTCGATGAGCCCGATGTCGGCGATGGCAAGACCGAGCCGCTTGAGCAGCTTCCCGGTGGCCGGCACCGGGCCGTACCCCATGACCCCGGGATCGACGCCGGCCGCCGCCGAGCCCACCCACCGGGCCATGGGCTTGAGGCCCAGCGCACGGGCCTTCTCCCCGTCCATCAACAGAAGCGCCGCGGCGCCGTCGTTGATGCCGCTGGAATTACCGGCCGTCACCGTGCCGCCGTCGCGGAAGGACGGCGCCAGCCTGGCCAGCTTCTCCATCGAGGTATCCAGGGTGAAGCGGCCGTTTTCCCTGCGGCAGCGCGGGTGCTCGTCCGTATCGACGATGACGGGAGCACCCTTTCCCCGGGGCGCCTCGATGGGGACGATCTCTTCGGCGAAACGGCCGGCGTCCATGGCGGCCACCGTCCGGCGGTGGCTTTCCAGGGCGAAGGCGTCCTGCTCCTCGCGGCCGATCTGCATTTCGGCGGCGATGTTCTCCGCGGTCTCGCCCAGGCTGACAATGGGATAGACGGCGTCCAGCCGGGGATTGGGATAGCGCCAGCCCACCGTGGTGTCGTAGATCTTGGGAGGACCGAAGGCGGGCACCCGGTCCGGCTTCGGCATGCTCCACGGCGCGCGGCTCATGGATTCGACGCCGCTGCCGATGAACACGTCCCCCTCGCCGGCGATGATCGCCTTGGCCGCCTGGTTGACCGCCTCCAGGGCCGAGGAACAGTTGCGGTTCACGGTGACGCCCGGCACCTCCACCGGGA
>JADFHR010000153.1 GCA_022567015.1 Pseudomonadota bacterium | reverse complement strand
TCAGATTGTCGGACGGCAAGGTCGTCGCGATTCACATCTCGGGCATGATGAATACCGTCAACTATGCCACCAACATCCTGTTCATTGAACCCATGTTGAACGCAGCGGGTATTTTTCAACTGTCGTCGTATGAGCAATGATATTTGCCGATTTAATTATCTGCATGATGCATGCATGTACGTGACGACGAATCAGAATATCAGAAAAAAGCTAATATGAATTGATAGAGATTTGCCCGCCGTTCGCCCCCGTCAGCGAAACCATCGAGGAGTTCCCGGATGGATCGCGTTGACCGGCAATCATGCATGGAAAACACTTTTTTCCGTACACCCCATCCAAATCGCATAATCCATTTATAATATTCTTCACGTGATTCCTCTCCGCTCAATTTAAGAAACTCCCACACGGCATTAAATGCGCGGTCAGTTTCTTCTCTCGTTGACATGACATTCTCCCGTTTTGAGACAGAACAGCCGCCAACGTGCGTAGCGCACCCAGACTGCTCACTGTCCCACTCCGGTGTGGTGGCTTGGTTGGGAAGAATACCCTCTTAAGGGATTGATATCCCCAGTGTGGTGAGGGTCTGGATATCCATCCGTCCCGTTTGAGGGAGCCCCTATCAGACACTTCCCTCGCGGGGATTGAAGATGCGCGGTGGCAACGGGGGCTTTTTCTGCGGCGGCAATGGCGGCGGATAGATCTCGACGTTGAGATCGCCCCATTCCTCGAAGCTTCTCCGGTAAAACGGGTTCTTAAGGACGATCGTCGAATTCTGCCGCACCGCGTCGTCGACCGCGTCCTCGAGCCTTTCGGCCAGTTTCAGGTTCCACGGGATGACGTAGTAACGGGGCTCGACCGACCCGGCGAGACGCAGCCACAGATAGATCGATTCCCCTTCGTGCAGGCTGATGCCGAGCAGGACCGCCTTCTCTGTGTTGCGCTGGTACCATTCGAAGCTCATCGGCTTGGGCTTGCTCAGCATCTCGATCAACTGCATGTAGACAATGGGGATGAAGAGTGCGGTGATGGTGACCGCGAGCACCCTGACCCGGGTCGGCCGGGGGGCCCAGATGGCGATACTCGCAAGCGCCGCGGCGACTCCCGTCGCGCCGGCAAAGACATAGAACAGGATATCCATCAGTTCGTCCCCGTAATCAGCCGCCGTCGAAGGGTGCTGACGCTGCCCGGCACCAGGTCGCCGTCGGCGGTCAGGCGGAAGCGGAAGGCCGTCTCTTCCTGATTGTGCCGGGTCAACTCGACGACCGTCTTCAGAATCTGCCGCGTGTCCTCCAGCCCATGCTTGACGCTGACGACCACATTCACCGGCACGGCGGTATTTGGCGGCGGAGGCCCGTACATGTGCACGTTGACGATGTATTCGCCCGGAGGGATGCCGCGGCTGTACGAGATCTCGTAGTTCTTGTCCGTGGCGTCCCCCTCCGAGCCCAGATCGTCCCTGAGCAGGTTGAAGGTGTGACCACCCAGGTTCCAGAAACCCACGGGCAACTCGCGCGGCGCCTGTACCCACAGGTCGACGTCCACGGGCAGGTCGGTCGGCCAATGGATTTCGACGATGACGTTGCCCGGAGCGATCTGTTCCTCGGCCTTCTTTTTCGCCGAGGTGATATGCGGCAGCAGCATGATCACCATTGCCACGAACCCGATGAGCGCGAGGAGAATGACGTCGCGGAACACCGTTCCCCAGGTGTCCTCGTCAAGATAGTCGAGCCCCTGCACGGACTTATCCCAGTTCCATGATCGTGGCGATGAGATCGACGGTCCCGGTCACCAGGATCCGGTAGTTGATGATGAGCCAGATATAGAGCACGGAGCCGATCAGGGTTGTGTACATCGCCACCGACATCCCTTTGATGAGGGTGGAAATCATGGCTGCCACGTTCTCCACCTCCGTGGCGGCGGCCGGATCGACCCCGGACAGCGCGATGATGAAGCCGATGACGGTTCCGATCAGCCCGAGGAAGACCAGCGCGTTGGCGATATGGCGTACGCCGGCGATGCGGTCGGTCAATTTGAGCCGCAAAGCGTCCGCCTTGATGGAGCGATTTTCGGGATTGCCCCCCCGGGTGTGGCTCAGGTACCTGCCGGCCCGGGACCGGGGATCGGGAGTCCCGGCCTTGACGTCGTTCAGTTCCACGCTGTGGCGCCAAATCCTTGCGCCGCAGAGGACGAGCCCGTAGAGGAAGACGAGGAAGATGACCGCCGACAGCTCCATTAAATATGCCGTGAACACCCCGTCGAGCCATCCCTGGAAATAGGCGGCGACCAATAAGGCGGTCGCCACGGTATTGACCAAGACGAACCGAACGACGAGCAAATATCTGTAGAGCAACTCGATGCCCCCCTCTCGTCACTGCGGGCTGTCGCCTCCCCGTCACCCGCCATTCACAAGACGGTTTGCAAAACCGGGGCCACGATAGCGAACCACCCCGCTCATTAGAAGCGTGCCGGTTATGTCCACCGCGGCGCGGCGGCCAGGGGACAGGACAAAGAGAAGGAGCAGCGGCCGCGGACAGCGGGCCGCCAGGGGCCTTAAGGCGGGCGTCCGGTTCCTTTCGTTTTGTGATATTCTTCTCCCGTTCGCGGTCCGCAGTGGGGCCGGGAAACGCCATTCGAGGGAGGACCCCGCCATGCCAGACGCCGACGGCGCCGAACTCAAAAAAACCGTGCTCCACGACTGGCACGTGGCGGCCGGGGCCAAGATGGTGGACTTCGGCGGCTGGCACATGCCGGTGCAATACCCGTCCGGCATCATCCAGGAGCACCTCGCGACCCGGCGCCACGCGGGCCTTTTCGACGTCTCCCACATGGGCCGGTTCCGCGTCCGCGGCACCGGCGCCGAGGATTTCCTGCTCGCCGCGCTGACCAACAACGCCCGTGCCCTCGATCCCGGGCACGCCCAGTACACGTTCATCGCCAACCAGGCCGGCGGCGCCGTCGACGACGCCTATCTCTACCGCCTGGGCGCGGCCGACTTCCTCCTGGTCGTCAACGCCGCCAACCGGGCGAAGGACTGGCAATGGCTGGAGGACCTCAAAGACGGCGACGTGGAGCTCGTCGACGAGAGCGATGCCCTGGCCATGGTCTCGCTCCAGGGACCGCATGCCTCGCAGGTGCTGGAGGACGTGATCGAAACCGGCGCCCTTCCGGAGAACAAGCGCAACCGGCTCGGCACCGCCACCATCGACGGCCACGATGTGATCATCGCCCGCACCGGCTACACCGGGGAATCGGTCTGCTTCGAGCTGTTCCCGGGGCGCGAGGTCACGGTCCGTTTGTGGCAGGCCCTGATCGACAAGGGGGCCCGGCCGGTGGGCCTGGGGGCCCGGGATTCGCTGAGGCTGGAGGCGGGACTTCCCCTCTACGGCCACGAACTCGGCGAGGACCCGGAAGGCCGGGAGATCCCGATATTCGCCAACGGGCTGGCCAGGTTCGCCGTGCGCCCGCCCGACGGCCGGGACTACGTGGGCCGCGCCGAACTGGAGAAACAGCGCGACGAGTTCATCCGCATGGTGCGCGGCGAGCTGGCGACGCCCGTCGAGGAAAGGGTGCTTCCCCGGGTGATCGTGCCCATAGCCGTCTTCGGCGGGCGCAAGCCCTTGCGCGCCGGGCACAAGGTCCGTTTCGACGGCCGCCCGGCGGGCTACGTGACGTCGGGCACCAGCGTGCCGTTCAGCCATTTCTACGGCCAGGGCATCACCGCCGCGCCGTCCGACGATCACGGCATGCGGCCCATCGGCCTCGCCCTCGTCGGCTCGGACATCCGCTACCGGGCCGACCGGCCGGTGGTGCTGGAGATCGAGGACGACCGCGGGAAGACCATGGCGGCGGAGCTGGTGGAACGCAACCTTTGGCCGGTGGCGCCCTACGGCCGGCCCTACACCGGCTTCCGGGCGCCGCCCACCCAGGCGCGGGCCGCCGCCTCGGGGCACGCCGACCGGGCGCGCCGCCTGATCGAAGACTCGCGGGCCAATACCGGCTGGCGGCGGACGGAATGCATCAATCTCATTCCGTCCGAGCAGGCGACGTCGGCGTTCGTCGACGCCCTCTCGGCCGCCGATCCCGCGGCCCGCTACAACGAACACAACCGCATGAAGGCGCTCGGCCCCGAGGCGCCGGACGTGCGCTACTACAAGGGCACGGCGTTCATCATGGACAAGGAGGAAGAGCTCAAGGCGGCGCTTCGCACCTTCTTCGGCTGCACCCACGTCGAGCCCCGCGTGATCAGCGGCCAGATGGCCAACGACACGGTCTACGACGCGGTCAAGCAGTTCAGGCACCGCCACCACGCCGGCGAAGCGCCGCGGCTCATCGGCCGCATCCTCGTCCACGACCTCAACAAGGGCGGGCACCTGAGCGCCCAGCCGCAAGGCGCGCTGAAGAACTACGTGGCGATGGACGAGCGCACCGGCCGCCCGGCCGTGGAGCACTTCCCGCTGCAGGCGGACAACCCCCACCGCATCGACGTCGAGGCGGCCAAGGAGCTGATCGTCAGGACCCGGCCGGAGCTCCTGGTCTTCGGCCGCAGCGTCATCATCCACACCGAACCGATCGCCGAGATCGCCGAGTTCATCCATGCGGAATTCGGCCGCGACAACCCGGCCCGGCCGATCATCCACTACGACGCCGCCCACGTGCTGGGCCTGCTCGGCCCCCACTTCCAGGAGCCCTTCGCCGACGGCGCCGATCTGGTCACCGGCTCGACCCACAAGACCTTCTTCGGGCCCCAGCGGGGCGTCGTGCTGGGCAACTTCGAGCCCGGTTCCGTGTTCGAGCCCCTGTGGACCGCCATCGAGTCCCGCGCCTTCCCCGGCCACGTCAGCAACCACCATCTGGGCACCCTGCTGGGGCTCCTCGGCGCCACCTACGAGATGCTGGAGTTCAGGGACGACTATCCCAGACAGGTGATCGCCAACGCCAAGGCCTTCGCCCGGGCGCTCGCCGACGCCGACGTGGTGCTGGAAGGCGACGCGGCATGCGCCTTCACCGAGACCCACCAGGTGCTGATCCGCACGGCACGGGGCCGGGGCGAGCACATCGCCAGCCTGCTCGAGGCCAACAACGTCATCACCAACCCCCAGGCCTACGCCGACGACGCCAGCTTCGCCGCCGCCAGCGGGGTCCGCACCGGCACCCAGGAAATGACCCGTTACGGCATGAAGGAGGCCGATTTCCGGGAGCTCGCCGGGCTCATCGCCGAGATCATCCGCGACGGCGACGCCAGGCCCGCGGGCCACTGGAAGGACGCGGTCAAGGACCTGCGCGGGCGCTTCACCGACATGCAATACTGCTTTCCGGCCTGACCGCCGCCGTTACCCGGCGGTGGCCTGCGCCGATATCCCCGTCGGGGGACCGTCCGGACGCGTTCCCGCCGTCCGGCGATCAATCATCCCCCGGTTTGTTCGCGTTCAGCGTCAGGGCCACGGAATTGATGCAATAGCGCCGGCCCGTCGGCTCCGGGCCGTCGGCGAAGACGTGGCCCAGGTGCGCGTCGCACCGGGTGCACAGCACCTCGGTCAAGTCGGTGTCGAACCGGGTATCGGGCCGGGTGACGACCACGCCGTCGGAGACCGGCGCCCAGAAGCTCGGCCATCCGGTTCCGGAATCGAACTTGGTGCCGGAGCCGAACAGGTCCGCCCCGCAGCAGATGCAGCGGTACGTTCCGGGCGTCTTGCAGTCGTTGTACTGGCCGGAGAACCGCTTCTCGGTTCCCCTCTCCCGGGCGACGCGGAACTGCTCCGGCGTCAACTGCTCCTGCCATTCCGGGTCGGACTTTCGAACCTTTTCCGGCATTTCGCTCCCCCGGCCGCACCGGACCCCGGCTCAGGAATCCGTCGGCCCGCCGGCCTCGACCCACGCCCCGTATCCGCCGGCGATGTGGCAGACTTTTTCCAGGCCCATGTCGATCAGCGTCTTCGCCGCCAGGGCCGACCGCCCCCCGGAGCCGCAGTACAGCACCAGCCGCTTGCCGCTGGCCAGGCTGTCATTGTGCATGGGGGTTTCCGGATCGGCGATGATCTCCAGGAAGCCGCGCGGCACGTGCACCGAGCCCTTGATGCCACCGGACTTTTGCCGCTCGACGGTCTCCCGCACGTCGACGAAGACCACGTCCGCATTGCCGACCAGGGCTTGCGCGTCTTCCACGGAAATGGTCTCGATCATTGCGTTGGCCTCGGCCAACATCTGTTTGAAGCCGCGCGTTACCATCCGATGACACCTCGCTCTCCAAGGCCGCCGGCGCGCGGCCTCTATTCCAATGCCGGACCATACCACGGTTCGGCGTTCCCCGCCGGACCCACCTTCACATAGGACCGGCCGCGGAAGAAAGCGACCCGAAATATCCCCGGTGAACCGGCAGCCCGACGCATGGTCCGCACCCGCCGGGCGGCGACGGGAAGCCTGCCGCGGACCCGCCGCCGCCAAAGGGCTTTTCAGGGCCCGCCGCAGGCGTTACTTCTGGGTCGGCTCTTCCCCCGCCGGAACGGGCGACATGACCGATATCTCCCTGTTCAACCTGGCCGCCATCGTCCTCGCCCTGGCGGCGGCGTTCGGCTACGTCAACCACCGCTGGATGAAGCTGCCGCGCTCCATCGGCGTGGTGGTCATCGCGCTCTTCGCGTCCCTCGCCGTCATCGGCCTCGACGCCGCCGTCCCCGCCCTCGGCTTCCGCGACGCGCTCAGGGGCACCCTCGAGCGGATCGACTTCCACGAGGTGTTGATGAAGGGCATGTTGAGCTTCCTGCTGTTCGCCGGCGCCCTGCACGTGGACCTGGGCGGCCTGTTGAGCCGCAAATGGGCGATCGGCACCCTGGCCACGGTCGGCGTGTTGATGTCCACGGCCATCATCGGCACGGTCATGTATTTCGTCGTCGGGCTGTTCGGCCTCGACATCCCCCTGGCGTGGTGCCTGGTGTTCGGGGCGCTGATCTCGCCCACCGACCCGGTGGCGGTGCTCGGCATCCTCAAGACCGTCACCGTGCCCAAATCCCTGGAGGTCAAGATCGCCGGCGAGAGCCTGTTCAACGACGGCGTCGGCATCGTCGTCTTCACCATCTTAGTCGCCATCGCCCTGGGCGCGGCGGGCGGCGAACCGATCACCGCGGCGGGCGTGGCCAAGCTGTTCGTCATGGAGGCGTTCGGCGGCGCCCTGCTCGGGTTGGTCGGCGGCTATGTGGCCTTCGCCGCCATGCGCTCCATCGACGAGCACAACCTGGAAGTCCTGATCACCCTGGCCCTGGTCATGGGGACCTACGCCATCGCCTTCGCCATCCACGTGTCCGGGCCCATCGCGGTGGTCATCGCCGGGCTTCTGATCGGCAATCCGGGGACCCATCTCGCCATGAGCGAGACGACCCGGGACCACGTCTACAAGTTCTGGTCGCTGATCGACGAGATCCTGAACGCCGTGCTGTTCCTGATCATCGGCTTCGAGGTCATCGCCCTGGCGATCACCGGACAGATCGCGCTGGTCATGGCGGCCGCGGTGCCGGTGGTGCTCGCGGCGCGCTTCATCAGCGTGGCGACGCCGCTCACCGTGCTCGGGCTGAGGCGCACCTTCACCAAGGGCGCCATCCCGGTGCTGACGTGGGGCGGCCTGCGCGGCGGCATTTCGGTGGCCCTGGCCCTGTCGCTGCCCAACATCGCGGCCAAGGACACCATCCTCGCCATGACCTACGCCGTCGTGATCTTCTCCATCGTGGTCCAGGGGCTGACCGTGAAAACGGTGGTGCGGCTGACCGTCGGGCGGTGATCCGTAAAAACGCAAGATTTCTGCAATGCCGTGTAATACCAAGGGGCGCTGATCATGACTCATAGAGATCGCGTAGGCGGCTCGTCGGGTAGGAGGAAAGTTGCAGGCGATGCGGCGCATCGTCAAAACTTTTCGACGCCCTCCGACGGGCCGCATACGC
>JADFHR010000152.1 GCA_022567015.1 Pseudomonadota bacterium | reverse complement strand
CGCCTCCCTCGGCGCCGGGTTTTTGAGCTTTGCCTCGCCGTGCGTGCTGCCCCTGGTGCCGGCGTACCTGTGTTTCCTGGGCGGCACGTCCCTGGAGCAGATGACGGCGGAAGGCCCCGTGGACAGGGCGCTGACACGCCGCGTGTTCGTCTCGGCATCCGCCTTCGTCGTCGGTTTCGGCACCGTCTTCGTGGCCCTGGGCGCGACGGCGACGGCGCTGAGCGGCTTCATTGCCCAATACCTGGACGTGCTGAGCAGGATCGCCGGTGTCGTCATCGTGCTCTTCGGCCTTCATTTCATGGGCGTGTTCCGCATCGGTTTTCTCAATTTCGAGAAGCGCTTTCACATCGAGAACAAGCCATCGGGCCTGATCGGCTCCTACGTTCTGGGCCTGGCCTTCGCCTTCGGCTGGACGCCGTGCGTCGGTCCGATCCTGGTAACCATCCTGATGGTCGCCGCGGCGGGAGACTCGGTGTGGTACGGCACCTCGCTGCTCGGCACCTACGCGGCCGGCATGGGCGCGCCGTTCCTGATCGCCGCCCTGGCGGTCAAGCCGTTCATGAAACTCATGGGCCGCATGCGCAAGCACATGCGCACGGTGGAACTCACGATCGGTACCCTGCTGGTGGTGACGGGCGTCGCCATCTTCACCGGACTGATGGCCGACGCCGCCTTCTGGCTGCTGGAGGTCTTCCCCTTCTTCGCCGAGTTCGGCTAGAGAAGCCCCGGGACCTTTGTGCCGCCCGTCGCGAGGTTAGTTGAAGAGAAGGGTGTCCGCCCAAAGCTGCGCGTCCATATCCACGCCGCGCGCGCGCAGCTCGTCTCCCTTGACGCTCAGGTAGCGCTGGAAGTTGGGTTCGGTTTCATAGGCCCGTTCGTAGGCGTAATGAAACAGGAAATAGAAATGGAAGGGCTTGAAGTAGCCCGGTATGCGCAGCACCTCGGCGGCCTTGCCGTTCCTGCCCGCGACCTTTTCCAGGCTTTCGGGAAAGAACTGCAGGGTCGGCGTGAAGATGACGCCGTACTTGCGGGCCAGTTCCTTCTCGGGCAGGGTTTGGCCGTCGAAGTCGGTGACCTCGCGGGAGCCCCACAGGTCCAGTTGCACGACGTTGAAATTGGCTTTGATGTAGTCGACGATCTTGGGAATCCGCAGGTTGATTTCGTGCATGGCCTTGCAGTAGGGGCAGCCCCTTTGCTCCCAGAAGATAACCAGCCGCTTGCCGCTCGCCGCCGATTCCGCAAGATCTTCCGGAAGGTCGAGGAAGCTCTCCAGGAACCAGTCCTGCTTGTAAGAACCGTTGTCGCCTATTTCCGGAGGCGGCAGCCGGTCCCCCTTGGCCAGCGCCGCGCCGCTTCCCACGACGACGCAGAGGGCGACAACGAAGCCATTCCTCAACCGTCTGTCCAACATGGCGTGGTCCTCCAGCCCGGATGCGGGCTTTCCGCGACATTCGCCGAACATTCGTATCCTACAATACGTATCTTCCCTTGTAACCCCGGAGACGAGTCCTGGCGCGACGGATCGCATACGGCCTGACGGTATTCCTGAGCTCCGCCTGCGGTCTGATCATCGAGATCGTGGCCGGCCGGCTGATCGCGCCCTACGTCGGCATGTCGCTCTATACCTGGACGGCGATCATCGCCGTGGTTTTGGCCGGTCTGTCGGCCGGCCACTGGATCGGCGGCCTGCTGGCGGCCCCGGCGGTCGACGCCGCCCGCGGCGCCCGCCGGGTGGCCGCCGCCCTGGCCCTGGCCGCGGTCTCCAGCCTGGCCTCGCTGGTGCTGTTGCGCCTGGTGTCGGGATTGCTGCTGGCGGGGGGGTTGAGTCCCATCCTCACCATCGTCGCCCTCAGTGCCGCGCTGTTTCTCCTGCCCAGCCTTTTCGTCGGCATCGTTCCGCCGATCCTCACCAAATTGGCCGTGGACGCCGAGCCCCATGTCCACGGGCGGGTCATCGGCCGCATGTACGCCCTGGGGACACTGGGCAGCATCGCCGGCACCCTGGCCGCCGGCTATGTGTTGATCTCGTGGATCGGGTCGTCGGGCACGGTGATCGCCGTAGCCGCCCTGTACGCGGCGATGTCCCTCGCCTTCGTCGTCGCCGACCGCTTGCGCCCGGTGTTTCTTGTGCTGCTCGCCGGCGCCGGCGCCGGCCTCGGCTGGTGGGGCGCCGCCCTGCGCGCGTTCGAGTCCCCGTGCCGGGTGGAGAGCGACTATTACTGCATCCGCACCGCCGATTTCAGCGCCGAAAGCGGGCGCGAAAGCACGCTCCTGGTGCTCGACCATCTGGTCCACAGCATCAACGACCGCGACGACCCGGGCCTCTTGTACAGCCCCTACATCCACTTCGTCGACGAGGTGACGAAACTGCGCCTCGGACCGGGGCGGGCGCCCAGGGCCTTTTTCATCGGCGGCGGCGGCTATACCCTGCCCCGCGCCTGGGCCGCCGACTACGCCCATGCGGAGTTGGTGGTCGCCGAGATCGACCCGGCGGTGACCGCCGTCGCCCGCGACGCCCTGTGGCTGCCCGCCGCCGTTCCCGGCCTCACCATCCACCACGGCGACGCCCGCGCCACCCTGCAATCCCTGCCCCGCCGGCCCCGCTTCGACGTCATCTTCGGCGACGCGTTTCGCGATATCTCCATCCCCGCCCACCTGGTGACCCGCGAATTCCACCAGGAGGTGGCGGCGCGCCTGACAGCGGGCGGGTTCTATGCGGTCAACGTGGTGGACGGCGGCGGCGGCCGGCCGCGCTTCCTGTTCAGCCTGATCAGGACGTTGAAAAAGGACTTCGCCTCGGTCGAGGCATGGATCGAGCGCGGCGAGGCGGGCCGCCCCGGCCGGGTGACCTATGTGGTGCTGGCGTCGGCGCACCCGACGCCGGTGGCGCGCCTGTCGTCCATGCGCGGTACCGAGCGGACCTGGGTGCGCTGGCCGCCCGCGGACCTGGCGGCGCGCATTGCCCGGGCGCGGGTGCCGCTTCTGACCGACGACTTCGCCCCCGTGGACCGCCTCATGTCCCACGTGGTGTTGCAGGCGGAGCGCTGAGAAAACCAGGGGTCCGCCGCCGTTGGCGCTTCGCCGTTACGGTGCCGTATCACCCAACCCCGCCGCCGCCTCCAGGGCGGCGCGGAAGTCCGCCGGGGCGGCGCTGAGCAGATCGACCGGCGTATCGGCAAAGAAGCTGTCCACCGCCGCGCCCAGGTCCTTGAGCCGCACCCCGCGCAGGCTTGCCTCGAGGTCGAAGACGGTGCGCGGCGGGGCGACGAAGAAGTCCCCGGTGATCAGCACCTCGCGCACCCGGTCCTTCGCCGGACCCTCCAGGCGCACCGACACCGTGATCGTGCCGCCGGCGCCGGTGTGGCTGGCCGAGAGCGTATCGTCTCCGCCGCCGGGTTCGTCGATCTCCGCCACGAAGGCGTCGGTGCCGATCTCCTGGTCGTGGAGTTTCCGCGCCAGGGCCTCCTCCGCCTCCGTGATATCGCCCGCCACGGGCTCGATGCCGAGGCCCTCGGCCAGGCCGGCGAGCAACGCGTCGCGGATTGCCGGCAGCCCCGGCAGGCGGTCGCCGAGCAGGTCCTTGAGGCTGACCACCCGCTGCTCCGCCGAGTCCAGCCCGCGCTTGGCGAGCTTCTCCCGGGGCACCTTCAGGGCCGCCACCATGTCCGCCGGGTCGGTGTCGATGAGGAGCGTCCCCTGGTAGAACAGCGTGTCTCCGTCGAAGAAGCCGCCGGTGCCGCACAGCTTGCGGCCGTCCACCTCGATGTCGTTGCGCGGCCGGTAGCGCGCCGCCACCCCCAGCCGCCCGAGCCCCGATGCCGCCGCCTCGCAGATGATGCGCGCCAGGTCCGCGAGACCGGTCGGGCCCAGGGCGGCGCGGCGGAACACCAGCTCCCAGCCCAACTGGCCCGGATCGAAGTAGATGGCGCCGCCGCCCGTGATACGCCGCGCCACCCCGATGCCGCGCCGCCGGCAATAGTCCAGCCGCACCTCCCGGCCGAGGGCCTGATGGCGGCCGACCAGCGCCGTCGGCGGGAAGCGCAGGAAGCGGATGGTGTCGGGAATGTGGCCGGCCTTGTGCGCCTCGATCATCGCCTGGTCGAAGGCGATATTGGCCCGCCCTTGGCGAAGCCCGGTGTCGATGACGCGGAAGCGGGCCGTCATCGCAGACCGAGCTGCCGGCGGATCTTCCGGACGTCGTGTTTTTTGGGCTGGAAGGGATAGCTGGCGATATTGCTCGGCGGCGAATCCCCGTAGGGCCTGTCGCAGGCGGAGACGTCGTCGCGGAACTTGCCCGGGCACCCGGAGGTGCGGAAGGGCAGGCCCGAATCGATGATGGCGTCCAGTTCCGGCGCCGGCAGGCCGAACGCGGAGACCCGGCCGCGGTCGTCGAAGGTCATGTGCTCGACGCGGCCGCCGCAATAGTCGATGAGGTAACGGCCGAGCTGCACCCGGCGCCACTGATCCCGGGGCGTCGCCGGCAGGTGATCCATCAACGAGCCCTTTTCCGGGAAGAAGCAGAACATGTGGTTGTGGCCCCCCAGGTCGACAATCCGCTGCGCCAGGGACAGCGCGTCGTACTCGGTCTCGCCCATGCCGACGATGATATGGGCGCCGAACTTCTGCGGCCCGAAGATGTCCCGCGCGTCATGCAGGATTTCCCAGTACTTTTTCCACGTGTGTGGCGACTGGACACCCCGTCCCCGGGTGCGGTCGAACAGCTCGGGCGTCGCCGCGTCCAGCGCCACGGTAAATATGTCGGTGCCCAGCCCGTGCAGGGTTTCCACGTCTTGCCGCGTCATCGTCGTCGGGTTGGACAGGATGGAGATCGCCACCGTTTCCGGCGCCACCCGCTCGGTCCACCGTTCGAGGACCGTCACCGTGTCCGCGTCCGAGTTGGGATGGGTGATCATGCTGATGCACATGCGGTGGAAGGGCGTGTTCGCGCCGTCGGCGGCAACGATGTCGATCACCCGATCCAGCGGCACCGCCGGCCAGTTCACGCGGATGAAGTTGCGGTCGGCAAAGTCGCGGTCGGCCTCGCGGTGGCGGGCTAGGTGTTTAGTCCCGGAGTGTGGTGTAGCGGATTGAGTTTGAATCGCTCTGGCTCCAGTGTCCAGACTTTGCAGACGTATTCGTATGGAGTGAGGCCCTTCAGGGTCTTGAGCCGCTTGGCGAAGTTGTAGGCCAGGAGGAAGGTGTCCAGGTGCTCTTTGAGCTGATCATGGCTTTCATAATGATAGCGCTTGACCGTTGCGTCCTTGATCGTTCGGTTCATCCTCTCGACTTGCCCATTGGTCCAGGGATGGTTGATTTTGGTTAGCCGATGTTCAATTTCGTGTTCATCGCAGACACGGTCGAAGATGTGCCGGAAGGCATAAATCTGGCGGGCCTGGTTGGTGAACTGGATGCCGTTGTCGGTCAGAATCGTGTGGATCCGGTAGGGGATGGTTTCGATAAGGTTGCGTAGGAAGTCCGTGGCAATCGCTTTTGTCTGGCGCTCATGGAGTTCCACATAGGCAAGCTTCGAGGTCCGGTCGATGGCCACGAACAGATACAGTTTTCCGTCCTCGGTCCGCACTTCGGCAATATCGATGTGGATGTAGCCAATGGGGTATTTCTTGAACTTCTTCTTCGGCTTGTCCCCCTCCATCGCGGGAAGGCGGGAGATGCCGTGGCGCTGGAAACAGCGGTGCAGCGAAGAGCGCGTCAGATGTGGAATGGTTGCTTGAAGGGCATACAGACAATCATCCAGTGGCAGAAGCGTATACCTGCGGAACGCTACAATGATCGCTTCTTCCTGTGGCGTAAGAACCGTCGAGCGGACCTCTTTGGGCCCCATCCGAGCGTCATCGACGAAGTCCCGTTTCTTCCACTTCATAACGGTCTTCGGGTTGAGATCGTATTGCTCGCTCAGCTCTTCGATCGTAGCTTGCGATCGCTGTATTGCCGCTCTGATCGCGTGCGTGGTCTTGGCGCTGCCGTGTAGTATCTGGCCCATAACTCATCCTTCATGTGATGACATATGTCTACACCACCACACTCCAGGACTAAACAGCTAGGGCGCCGTGCGGCGTCGGCTCCGAAGCGCACTCCTCCACCCACCTGGTGGCCTGGGTGAATCCGTCACACGGTTCCGCATACCGGCGAAAGCGGTCTCGCCCAGGCGATGCCGCCCCGGCCGTCCGCGGCACGGCCGGGGACCACGATCGCTGTTTCGGCGGCCGATCAACCTTTTGGATAATGTTGGACCGGCGCCATTTGACGTACGGTCACGGGTGACGGCTGGACAAAAGCACCCCGCGGCGGCGTCCACCGGAAATTTCCAAAGCCCAATCGGGTACGAGGCCTGTCAATGCCCAGTCGCCACCGTCCGTCCACGTCAAGGGCCGGGTACGGCCGCCGCAACCGGCGGGCGGACGGGCACTCGACGAAATCGTCTTCGGCCACGACCGAAACCCTGACCTTTCAAACGATCTCGGAGGACACCTTCCGGGAATTCGCGCGCCGCCATGGCACCTCGCCGGAAATCGGCAGAATTGGCACCTATCTGGACGCCGATCGTAAAGCCGAGGCGCCCGGGGAACCGCACCTGCTCGGTCTCATGGGGTGCGGAAAACTTTGCGCGGTTTCCTGTTGCACGGTCATGGAGCACAAGACCGATCAGGCCCATGCGTGCAAACTGGACTCGGTCATTGTCGACGGGACGCTTCGCAAACGGGGTCTGGCAAGCATTCTCGTCGCCCAGGCATTCGTCGATCTGGTGACCGATCCCCACCTGAAGATAACCATCATCTACAGTTACGCCGTTCATCCGGCGACGGTTCAAATGTTGCGGCGCCTTTCGTTCAGCAAACCCCCTCCCATGGGCGCGCCGATTTCATCCGTGCATATCGACGACGCCAATCGGGAGCGGTTCATCACCCGCTGCAGGTCCTGCATCCAGACCGTTTCCAACCAACTCAGGCTTCAATGCGCCTTCTGCACGGCCAAGGACCGGCGGGCGATGCCTTGGTGCTTTCCGCGCCGCATGAACACACCGAAAACCTGACCCACGGGACCTCGATGACGACCCTTCTTTTCACCCATACGGCCTGCCTCGAGCACGATACCGGCCCGTTTCATCCGGAATCGCAAGAGCGGTTGCATCGCCTGCTCGAGACCCTGTCCAAACCCGAGTTTTCGGACCTGGATTGGCGCCGCGCGCCGCGCGCCGAGCACAGTCATCTGGCGCGGGTTCACGACAACCAATACATCATCGACGTGCTGAACGCCGTCCCGTCCTCGGGCCGCATAGAGCTTGAGGGTTCGGGCACCGTAATATCGTCGGGGTCCGGCGAGGCCGCGCTGCGGGCCGCCGGGGCCGCCTGCGCGGCGGTCGACGCGGTGGCGGCCGGCGAGGGGAAGAACGCCTTTTGCGCCGTGCGGCCCCCGGGGCACCACGCCGAGCCGTCGCGCACCATGGGGTTTTGCCTGTTCAACAACGTCGCCGTGGGCGCCCTCCACGCACGGATGGCCCATGGGTTCAAGCGCGTCGCGGTGGTCGATTTCGACGTGCACCACGGCAACGGCACCCAGGTGATGTTCGAACGGGACGCCGCCCTGTTCTTCGCCTCCACCCATCAGTCGTTCCTTTTTCCCAATACCGGGGCCGAGAAAGAGTGCGGCGTCGGCAATATCGTCAACGTGACCCTGGCCCGGGGCTGGGGAGGCGAGGAGTTCCGCCGCTTGTTCGCACAAAAGATTCTGCCGCGGCTGACGTTCTTCGCGCCGGATTTCGTGCTCATCTCGGCCGGGTTCGACGCCCTCAGGGCGGATCCCATCGGCGGGTTGCGTTTCGATACCGAGGATCTGGTTTGGGCCACGCGGGAGATCGTCAAGGTTGCACAGCGGTGTTGCGCCGGACGCCTGGTGTCGGTCCTGGAGGGCGGATACAACCCAGGCGCCGTCGCG
>JADFHR010000151.1 GCA_022567015.1 Pseudomonadota bacterium | reverse complement strand
CGCGCCCCGCGACAGGGCCTCCAGGCCGAGCGCCCCGGTGCCGGCGAAGACGTCGACGACGGAGGCGCCGTCGAGTTGGAAATCCTCCATCCCGTGGGCGAGGATGTTGAAGATGGCCTCGCGCGCCCGGTCCGACGTGGGGCGCAAGTCCCGGCCGCCGGGCGCCCGCAACGGGCGGCCCCGGTGCCTGCCGCCGACGATCCTCATCGCCCGCCCAGGCCGGCGGCGAGCCGGCCCACCTGCTCGCGCAGCACCTTGGGCGGCACCTCGGCCACCGTGCCGCGCCTCAGTTTTCCCAACTGGAAGGGGCCGTAGGCGACGCGGATCAGGCGGTTCACCGTCAGGCCCAGGTGTTCCATGATCTTGCGCACCTCGCGGTTCCTGCCTTCGGTGAGCGACACCGTCAGCCAGGCGTTGCCGCCGCGCCGGCTGTCCAGGCGGGCGCGGATGGGACCGTAGGCGACGCCGCCGACCCTGAGGCCCTTTTCAAGCGCCGGCAGCCTCGCCTCGTCCACGGTGCCGAACACCCGGACCCGGTAGCGCCGCACCCAGCCGGTCGCCGGCAGTTCCAGGGCGCGCGCCAGCTCCCCGTCGTTGGTGAGCAGCAAAAGACCCTCCGACGTGATGTCCAGGCGTCCCACCGAAACGACCCGGGGCAGGGTGTCGGGCAGGCGCTCGAACACCGTCGGCCGTCCCTGGGGGTCCCGGTGGCTGGTGATCAGCCCGGCGGGCTTGTGATAGCGCCACAGGCGCGCCGGCGCCGGCGCGGGCAGGGGCCGGCCGTCGACGGTGACGCGTGCCTCCTGGGTGACGTTGACGGCGGGCGACTCGAGCCTTTTGCCGTCCACGGCGACCCGTCCCGCCGCGATCCAGCGTTCGGCCTCGCGCCGCGAGCACAGGCCCGCCCGCGCCAGCACCTTGGCGATGCGCTCGCCCTTTGCGGTGCCCGCCGCAGCGGCCCGTTGCCGCCGGCCGCGCGCCTTGGTCCCGCTCACGGAGAGGCGCTCATGGAGAGGAACGGGCGGCCTCGATGAAGGCTTCGAAGATGCGCGTATCGCCTTCGCTGATGGCGAACTCGGGATGCCACTGCACGCCCAGGCAGAAGCGTTCCTTCGGGGCCTCGATGCCTTCGATGACGCCGTCCGGCGCGACCGCGTTGATCACCACGCCGTCGGGCTCGTCCTTGGCCGCCTGGTGGTGGGCGCTGTTCACCGCCAGCCGGGTGACGCCGACGATGCGGTGGAGCAGCGTGCCCTTGCGCACGTCGACCTCGTGGCCGGCCTCGTCGCGGGGGTTGGGCTGTTCGTGGGCCAGCGCGCCCGTGACCTCGTCGGGGATGTGCTGGATCAGGGCGCCGCCCAGCACCACGTGCAGGAGCTGCTGGCCGCCGCAGATGCCGAGCACCGGCATGTGGCGGTCGAGGGCGCCGCGGGTGACGGCGATTTCGAAGGCCGTGCGCTTGTCCTTGGTCTTGACCGTCGGGTGGCGCTCGCCGGCGCCGAAGAGGGCGGGATCGACGTCGAAGTCGCCGCCGGTAAGCACCAGCCCGTGGATGGAGTCCAGGTAGGATTCGGCCAGGTCCGGCTCGTGGGGCAGGACCACCGGCAGGCCGCCGGCGCGGATCACGGCGGCGCAGTAGTTTTCGCGGAGCGCATACCACGGAAATTTGGAGTACCCGCCTTGGGTTTCGAAGTCCGCGGTGATGCCGATGACCGGGGCGCCCATGGCGCGCACTCTAGGGCGGGCGGGAATCGGAAGCAATTGGAACAAGGCCGGCCCGCGCTCCTCTCAGTCCCTTTGCGTCCTCCGCGTTGGGATTCAAAACGCGGAGGACGCAGAGGGACGCAGAGGAGTTTCAAACACAGAGCACACAGAGAGCACACGGAACACAGAGAGCACAGAGATAAAGAAATTGACCTCACCAGCAGGACACAAAGGACACCAGGTATGGGGATCGCTATCGAGTCCGGCGGGGCTCCTCTGTGGTCCTCCATGTCCTAGCCATTTTGAATCTTAACGCGGAGGACGCAGAGGGACGCAGAGGAGTTTCAAACACAGAGCCCACAGAGAGCACCCAGAACACAGAGAGCACAGAGATAAAGAAAATGAACTCACCGCCAGGACATGAAGGACACCAGGTATGGGGATCGCTATTGAGTCCGGCGGAGCTCCTCTGCGTCCCTCTGCGTCCTCAGCGTTAAAATTGAAAACGCCCGGGGACGCGGAAGACCGCCGAGGATTTGAAAAAAACAAGCGCTTTCACGGCCCGAGGCCGAATGCGGGAGGCTTGGCGTTCACGCGCATTGTAAGGACATTCTCCCGATGCCCTTCGCTGTGCCGCTGTCTCTGTGTTCTCTGTGGTCTCTGTGTTTCAAAAACACCCGGGAGACGGCCTGCTCCTCCCGGGCCGGCTTGACGGGCCTTGGGCCGGAACGCCATGGTGCGGCCATGGGCAGGGACAAGCCTTCGTTCATGGAGCGCGCGATCGCCGAGGCCGAGGCGGCGGCCAAACGCGGCGAGGTGCCCGTCGGCGCGGTGGTCGTGGACGGCGCATCGGGCAAGGTGCTGGCGGCGGCCGGCAACCGCACCGGGGAGATGAGCGACCCCACGGCGCATGCCGAGATGGTGGTCATCCGCGAGGCCGCGGCGGGCCTCGGCGCGCCCCGGCTCGACGGCTGCGACCTCTACGTGACCCTGGAGCCGTGCGCCATGTGCGCCGCCGCCATCGGGTTCGCCCGCCTCCGCCGGCTCTACTTCGGCGCCTACGACCCCAAGGGCGGCGGCGTCGAGCACGGCGCCCGCATCTTCGACCAGCCCACGTGCCACCACAAACCCGACGTCTTCGGCGGCATCGAGGAGAGACGCTGCGGGGCGCTGTTGAAGGGGTTTTTTAAAGACAGGCGGTAAACGCCCCCCTCATGCCTCCCGCGCCAGGGGCAGATTGACTAAAAGGTTCTGCGGCTTGAGGCGCACCTTGCGCTCCGCTGTCATGGCCAGGGCCAGGTAGACCGGGCGGCCGGCGATGTCGGGGCGCATCAGGCCGGGGTCCTCGAATTCCAGGCGGAACAGGGACAACAGGCGTTGCAGGCGGTCGCCGCCGACGTCGACCTGGTTGTACAGGTCGTCGAGCAGGACGGAGGCCTCGGCGTCGAGGCCGGTGTGCCACACCCAGCGCTCGTCGGCGATCTTCTGCACCGGCTGGATGTGCACGGCGACCTCGAGGAAATGGGCGATCCAGGCCTCCAGCACCCGGCTCAGCGCGTCCAGGCCGGGCCGCGTGAACGTGAGATCGAGGACCGTGTCGTGCCGTTCGTCGCGCCCCCAGTAGGTGTCCGCGTTGTCGAGGGTGAGCACGTCCAGCTCCACCGTTTTGAGCGCCGTTCCCGCCTTGACCACGAGCTGGCCCAGGCTGCCGAGGCCGCCGGTGGTCCGGTACATCTCCACCGTTTCCGTGTCCGCCATCAGGATCTGGCCGTCCTGGACGGTCGCCGTCTGCTCGCGGAAAAACAGCTCGCCCGCCCGCGCCCACAGGGGATCGGCGGTTCCGTCCAGGATGTTGCGCAGGATCACGTGCGCCATCTGGTCGACGAACAGGGCCGGCAGGCCCACCCGCTCTTCGCGGAACAGCGCGATGTAACAGGCCTCCACCGTGCCCGCCGCCACCAGCCGGTCGCGGAAGGCGAGCAGCACCTGGTAGTTCTCGCGGGCGTCGGCGTCGGCGATTTCGGCGATCCTGGGCGGCGCGACCGGCGCCCGGGGATCGTCCGTCAACGCGCCGTGCAGGGCGCGCTCGGCGGCGCAGGATTCGGGCACCGGGCGCATCTCCGGGCGCATGAGGTAGGCGCGCAGGAAATCGTCGGTGACGGCGAGATGGCCGTCGCCGTCGCGCTCGAGCAGGTGGAACCCGGAATTGACCCAGAATTCGGGCATGACCAGCGGGTCTTTACGCCTTGCCGTGCCCGCTGATGTGCGCGTGCAGGGGCTTGGTTTCGTCGTACCGGCGCGTTTGCTCGTCCGTGGCCTTCTCCTGATGGGCGGCCTTCCACTCGTCGTAGGGCATGCCGTAGACGATTTCCCGGGCCTCGCCGTAACTGATCTCGACGCCGCGCCGTTCGGCCTCCGCCAGGTACCACTTGGACAGGCAGTTGCGGCAGAAACCGGACAGGATCATCAGGTCGATGTTCTGCACGTCGGAGCGCCGGCGCAGGTGCTCCACCAGGCCGCGGAACGCCGCCGCCTCCAGTTCGGTGCGCGTTTTGTCGTCCATTCCTCCCTCGCTCTCGTTTCCCTTGGCGGCTCCCGCCGCCAGGCAGGCCCACCGCAAAGTATATAAGCACGCAGGTTCCGCAGAAAAGGCCGCTAACGCCCGACCGCCCGCCAGCCGATGTCCCGGCGGCAGAAGCCGCCCGGCCAGTCGATGCGGTCGACGGCATCGTAGGCCCGCTTCTGGGCGTCGGCCACCGTGGCGGCGCGGGCGGTGACGCCGAGCACCCGTCCGCCGTTGGCCAGGATCTTCCCGCCGTCGGCCCTGGTGCCGGCGTGGAAGACGACGACGCCTTCGGCCCCATCCGCCTTCTCCAGGCCGCGGATTTCCGTGCCCTTCTCGTAGCCGCCGGGATAGCCCCTGGCGGCCATGACGACGACCAGGGCGGCGTCGTCGTGCCATTCGAGCATGGCCGGGTCGAGCCGGCCCTCGGCGCAGGCGACCAGGGCCTCCAGGAAATCGGATTTGAGGCGCATCACCATGGGCTGGCATTCGGGGTCGCCGAAACGGACGTTGAACTCCAGCACCCGGGGCCCGTCCTCGCCGATCATCACGCCGGCGTAGAGGACCCCCTTGTAGGGGCGGCCCTCGGCGGCCATGCCCTCGATGGTGGGGGTGATGATGTCGTCCATGATGGTCTTCGCCATGTCGTCGGTGACCACGGGCGCCGGCGTATACGCCCCCATGCCGCCGGTATTGGGGCCCCGGTCCCCGTCGAAGGCCGCCTTGTGGTCCTGGGCGGCGACCAGGGGCACGGCGTGCCGGCCGTCGACCAGGGCGAAGAAGCTGGCCTCCTCGCCTTCCAGCAACTCCTCGACCACGACCTCGTCGCCGGCGCTGCCGAAGGCGCGCTCGGTCATGATCTTGTCGATGGCGCCGTAGGCCTCGTCGTCGGTCCGGCACAGGATGACGCCCTTGCCGGCGGCCAGTCCGTCCGCCTTGACCACGATGGGGGCGCCGTTGTCGCGGATGTACGCCTTGGCCGCGTCGACGTCCGTGAAGCGGCCGTAGGATCCCGTGGGCACGCCGTACCTGGCGCACAGGTCCTTCATGAAGCCCTTGGAGCCCTCGAGCTCGGCGGCCCGGGCGCTGGGGCCGAAGGCAAGGATGCCGGCGCCGTCCAGGCGGTCCACCAGTCCGGCGACGAGGGGCACCTCGGGGCCGACGACGACGAAGTCGATCCCATTATCGGCGGCGAAGCCGACCACGCCGTCCACATCGTCGGCGCCGATGTCGACGCACCGGGCGAGCCCGGCGATGCCGGCGTTGCCGGGGGCGCAGGAAAGGTCCGCGCAGCGGGGCGATTTGGCGATGGCCCAGCACAGGGCGTGCTCGCGGCCCCCCGATCCAACCACCAGAACCTTCATGGTCCATGCCCGGTCATATGCCCGCCGCGCGCGTGTTGTGCCGGGCCGTCTTGTATCATAATACTGGCGGCGATGACCGAAAAACCATCCACAGAGGCCGGCGTGCTCGAGGTGGCCGTCCTCACCGTCGGCGAGATCTCGCGGGCGCTCAAGCGGATGGTCGAGGACTCCTTCGCCGTGGTGCGCGTGCGCGGCGAGATCACCGGCTTCAAGCGGGCGGCCTCGGGCCACCTCTATTTCTCGCTCAAGGACCCGGACGCGGTGCTCGACGCCGTCTGCTGGCGCGGCACCGCGGCCCGCCTGCGCCTCGATCCCGAGGACGGCATGGAGGTGATCGCCAGCGGGCGCCTCACCACCTATCCCGGCCGTTCCAAGTATCAGATCGTCGTCGAAAGCCTGGAGCTCACCGGCGAGGGCGCGCTGCTCAAGCTGCTCGAGGAACTGAAGCACAAGCTTGCCGCCGAAGGGCTGTTCGACGAAGACCGCAAGAAGCCCATCCCCTTCCTTCCCGAGGTCATCGGCATCGTCACCTCGCCGACGGGCGCGGTGATCCGCGACATCGTGCACCGCATCGGCGAGCGCTTTCCGCGCCCCATTGTCCTGTGGCCGGTGCTGGTCCAGGGCGCGGGCGCGGCGGAACAGGTGGCCGCCGCCATCGCCGGGTTCAACGCACTCGCGCCGGGCGGTCCCGTGCCCAGGCCCGACGTGCTGATCGTGGCCCGCGGCGGCGGCAGCATCGAGGACCTGTGGGCCTTCAACGAAGAGGTCGTGGTGCGCGCCGCCGCGGCCAGCGACATCCCCCTGATCTCGGCGGTGGGCCACGAGACCGACATCACCCTCATCGACTTCGCCGCCGACCTGCGGGCGCCGACGCCGACGGCGGCGGCCGAGATGGCGGTGCCGGTGCGCATCGAGCTTCTCGCCCAGGTGCTGGACGACGGCAGCCGCCTTGTCGGCACCGTGCACCGCATGCTGTCCGAACGGCGCACCCGCGTCGCCGACATCGCCCGCGGCCTGCCCAACCTGCGGCGCATGGTGGAGGAAGCCGTCCAGCGCCTGGACGACTGGACCGAGCGCCTGAGGAACGGCATCGCCGTGGCCCTGGAACGGCGCCGCGCCCGCATCGCGGAGATGGCGGCCCGGCTTCCCAGCCCGCGCCAGTTGATCGCCTACGCCCGCGTCCGCCTCGCCGGCGAGGCCAGGGCCTTAGGGACGGCGGTCCGCGGACTGGTGCGCGAGCAAGGGGCCCGCCTGGCCCAGGCCGAGGCGGTGCTGGAGAGCTGCTCGTACGAACGGGTGCTGGAGCGCGGGTTCGCCCTGGTCTGGGACGACGCCGAGCGCGCCGTCCGGTCGGTGCAAAGGCTGGCCCCCAGGATGGCGCTCACCGTCCGCTTCCACGACGGCGCCGCCGGGGTCACGGTGAACGAGGACGCCGGAAAAGGCGCCGGCGGGCCGGGGGCCGGCGGCGGTGGCAGGGCCGCGAAAACACAACGCGGAAAGGCGCGCCGCAAGCCGTCCCCGGACGACCGCCAGGGGACCCTGCTGTGATGGGGCGCTGGGCGGGGACGGCCGCCGCCGCGGTATTGATCGTCGCCAGCGCCTTGCCGGCGGCGGCCCGCGAATTCAGCGTCGAGGGGCCGCTGACCCAGGGCGGCCTGGTGATCGTACGGGGCGACGCCGGCATCGCCGTCACCGTCGATGGCCGCGCCGTCAGGGTTTCGCCCGAGGGCCTGTTTCTGGTCGGCTTCGGCCGCGACGCGCCGCCCACGGTGGAGGTGCGGGTGCGATACCCCGGCGGCGTCACCACGGTGCGCGTCCTTCACGTGGCGCGGCGCACCTACCAGGTACAGCGCATCGACGGCCTGCCGCCGCGCACGGTCACGCCGACGCCTGAGGACCTGGAGCGCATCCGCCTGGACGGCGCCGCCATCGCGGCGGTGCGCGCCCGGGACTCGGGCCGGGCCGACTTCGCCTCGCGCTTCCAGTGGCCGGTGCGGGGGCGGGTTTCCGGCGTCTTCGGCAGCCAGCGCATCCTCAACGGCAAACCGCGCCGCCCCCACGGCGGCGTCGACGTCGCCGCGCCCCTCGGCACCCCCGTGGTGGCGTCCGCCGACGGCGTCGTCGTCCTCGCCCACCCGGACATGTTCCTCACCGGCAGGACGGTGATGATCGATCACGGCCACGGGCTGGCCACGGTGTACGCCCACATGAGCGAAATCCTGGTCACCCAAGGCCAGCGGGTGGCCAGGGGAACGCCGATCGGACGGGTCGGGGCGTCGGGCCGCGCCACCGGGCCCCACCTCCATTGGGGGGTCAGCCTTTTCGGCACCCGTCTGGACCCGGCGCTGATGGTTGGACCTATGCCAAAATGAGGTCTGGGCAGGCCCG
>JADFHR010000150.1 GCA_022567015.1 Pseudomonadota bacterium | reverse complement strand
GGCTTTCGGACGGCGTCGCGCACGCTTCGCGATGCCCCGCATCGCCACAGCGCACGCTCCTAGCCGAAAGCCTTGGTAAGCCGTCTCTATGGGTCATGATCAGTGACCCTTGGTATTAGGGCCGAAAACCTTGGTAAGCCGGCTCGTCGGGTCATGATCAGCGCTCCTTGGTATTACAACAGGTCCCTGAGCATGGCCACCAGCGGCCTATCCGCGGGCGGCATGGGGAGATTCGCCATGCGGTTGGGGCGGACCCATTTCAGCTCCTGGCCTTCCGTGGCCGTCACCGCGCCCTTCCACACCCGGCATAGGAAAAGGGGCATGACAAGGTGGAAGTCTTCGTAGGCATGGGAGGCAAACGTGAACGGCGCCAGGCAGCTCTCGGTGGTGTCGATGGCGAGCTCTTCCTTGAGCTCGCGCACCAGCGCCGCCTCGGGGCGCTCGCCGGCGCGGACCTTGCCGCCGGGGAACTCCCACAGGCCGGCCATGGGCTTGCCCTCGGGCCGGCGGGCGAGCAACACCCGGCCGTCCGCGTCGACCAGCGCCACGGCAACCACCAGCACCACGGGCAGCGGCGTTCCGGGGCGCCGGGTTTCGGCCCCGAGGCAACCCGGGTCAGGACCTGTAATCGGCATTGATGTCGATGTAGCCATGGGTCAAATCGCAGGTCCACACGGTGGCGCGTCCCCGGCCCACGCCCACGTCCACCGCGATGTCCACCTCGCGGCCCCGCATGTGGCGGGCCACCGGCCCCTCGTCGTAGCCGGGGACAGGGGCGCCGTTCTCGGCCACCGGACAGCCGCCGATGCGGATGGAAAGCCTGTCCCGGTCGGCCTTTTCGCCGGCCTTGCCCACGGCCATGACGATGCGGCCCCAGTTGGCGTCGCCGCCGGCGATGGCCGTTTTCACCAGCGGCGAGTTGCCGATGGCGAGCCCGATGCGCCGCGCCGCCCTGGTGCTGGCGGCACCGGTCAGCGTGATGGTGACGAATTTGGTCGCCCCCTCGCCGTCGCGCACGATCTGCTGGGCGAGATCGACCATCACCTCTTCAAGCCGCCGGCGGAAATGGCGCAGGTGCCCGTCCCCGGCCGAGCCCACGCGCCGGTGGCCGGCCCCCGCCGCGGTGGCGAACACCAGCGCCGTGTCGCTGGTCGAGGTATCCCCGTCCACCGTGATGCAGTTGAAGGAGCGGTCCACGGCGCGCCGCGTCAGGGCCTGCAGCACGTCCGCCGGAATGGCCGCGTCGGTGAAGACAAAGGCCAGCATGGTCGCCATGTCGGGCCCGATCATGCCGGAGCCCTTGGCGATGCCGTTGATGGTGACCTCGACGCCGCCGATCAGGGCGGTGCGGGTGGCCCCCTTGGGGTAGGTGTCGGTGGTCATGATGGCCGCCGCCGCCTCTTCCCAGGCGTTCTCCCGGAGGGCGCCCTTGAGGGCGGGCAGGGCGACGACGATCTGTTGGCCGGAAATCGGCTCGCCGATGACTCCGGTGGAGGCGAGGAAAACCGTGCTCGGCCGGCAGGGGAACAGGTCGGCGGCGGCCTCGACCGTGCGCTCCACGGCCTTGGCGCCGGCGCCGCCGGTAAAGGCGTTGGCGTTGCCCGAGTTGACCACAAGGGCCCGCGCCGATCCGCCGCGCAACGCCTTGCGCACCCATTCCACGGGCGCCGAAGCGGTCAGCGACCTGGTCAGCACGCCGGCCACCGCGGTGCCGGGGGCCAGTTCCGCCAGCATCAGATCGTTACGCCCCTTATACCCCAGGCCGCAGGTGCCGGCGGCCAGCCGCACGCCGCGCACGATGGGCAGGTCGGGGAAGCGCTCGGGCGCGAGAGGGGATACCTTGGTCATCGCTTTCTCACCCGCCGGCGCGGCCCCGTCCGGGAACATGGCGGGCCGAACGGGGGCCCTTTACGGCATCACTTTGGCGTTTGCGCCTTGCCGACGTCCTCCAGGGGTGAACCGTCGGAGTTGAAACGCTGGACGTCGGCCTTCTCGCGCAGGCCCTGGATATACGCGGCGCCGATCTCGCGCGAGAGTTCGGCGCGCAGGGTTTTGGAGACTTCCTCCACGGCGGGCGGCTTGGCGGTACGGCGGTCCTCGACCTTGATCACATGCCAGCCGAACTGGGTCTTGACGGGCGTTTCCGTGAACTCGCCCTTGTCCAGGGCAAATGCGGCCTTGGCGAACTCCGGCACCATCTGGTCGGCGCTGAAGAAGCCCAGGTCGCCGCCGCCCGAAGCCGACGGCCCGGTGGACCGTTTTTTGGCCAACTCCGCGAAATCCTCCCCTTTCTTCAGCTCGGCGATGATCTCCCTGGCCTTGCCCTCCGTTTCCACGAGGATATGGCGGGCCGAAATTTCCTCCTTGTCCTTCATTTCCCCGACCAGTTTCTCGTAGCGTTCCTGCAGGGCGTCTTCGGTAATCCGCTCCTCGATGTAGCGGACCAGGAAGGCCCGCTCCAGGATCTGATCCTCGGTGCGCGCCATCTGGCGCCTGATCTTCTCCTCCTCATGCAAGCCCTGTTCGCGGGCCTGTCCCGCCACCAGCTTGGTGTTGATGAGGCTGTCGCGGAGCAGTTCGAAGACGACCTGCAAGGGGAGCTGCCGCATGCGAGCCGGCAGCCGGCCGCGGGCCTCCTCCACGTCCGAGCGCTGAATCGGCGCCCCGTCGACGATGGCGACCACCGGGTCGTCGCGCTTCTCGTCCTTATCCTCGGCCGCCGGGGCCGGGGATGGGAGCAAAACGGCGAAAACCACGACCAGCGCCGCAGCACGACAGACGGAGCCGAACATGGGCCGGATTCCTTTCAAAGCGGACCGGCGCCGTGACGGTCCGCGGCAATAGGGACAGCGCAACATTTCAGGGATAAAGCATATCGTTTGGCCCAGGACAAGGGCCGAGGCCGCCTCGGCGGCGGAAACGCGCACCTCGCAGCCCACACCCGATTGGTATACGGTTTTGCCTCTTAGGGGCTCCATCGGGGGCTTGTGCGCCGACACCGCGGAGGAGACGGCGGCCTCTCCCCTAGGCTGAATCGACATCCGGGATTCACTTTGAGCTGAATGTGTGATTCATAGGCCTCCAGATATTTCAGATCTGGAGGTTCGACGATGGTCAAGCGGTATGAACTGAGCAAGAGGCAATGGCAGCGGATCGCCGAATTGGTTCCGGGCAAGGCCGGCGATCCGGGCCGCACGGGCGCTGACAACCGTCTGTTTGTGAACGGCGTTCTGTGGGTGCTGCGCTCTGGCGCCCACTGGTACGATCTGCCCGAGCGCTATGGCAAATGGAAGACCGCGCACAAGCGCTTCACGCGCTGGGCCAAGGCCGGCGTCTGGGAAAGCATTTTCGCCGCCCTGACCTCGGACCCCGACAACGAATATCTCATGCTCGATAACACCCTGGTGCGTGCCCACCAACAGGCGGCGACCGGAAAAGGGGAGGCCAAAATCAGGCTTTGGGGCGTTCCAGAGGTGGACTGACCACCAAGATCCATCTCGCCGCCGATACACGGGGGCGGCCCCTGCGGGTCATTCTCACGCCCGGACAGGCCGGCGATGTGCCTCAGGCGCCGGCCCTTCTCGACCGCTTCCGGCCAGCCCACGTCCTCGCCGACAAGGCCTACGATAGCAACGCTCTCCGTGCCCTCATCGCCGACATCGGCGCCACCGCCGTCATCCCCTGCAATCCGACCCGCAAGCGCCTGATCCCCTACAACTTCGAAGTCTACAAGGCGCGTAATCGCATCGAACGCTGCTTCAACAAGCTCAAACACTTCCGACGCATCGCCACGCGATACGATCGACTCGCCGTCCACTTCAAAGCCTTCATCCATCTCGCGTGTGCAATGCTATGGATGCGATGAATGTCGATTCAGCCTAGGGCACGGACGCGATCAGATGAGTCATCGCGCACCTTGGAATCTCTCGCTGTTGCCAGCCATCCAGGTGCATCATCCGAACGAGTCCATGCACTAGAGACTAGCAAATGCAGACTGTCTCGCTATAATCGGGGGTATCGGGGCAACTTCCCTTCCTGGGGTATACGGGGACCACCACGATGATGCGGATTCTGCTCGCCGACGATCACACGCTGGTGCGTGAAAACCTGCGTGATTTCTTGCATGGCCTGGCACCGGACGTAGTCGTTTTGGAAGCGGAAACGTTCCCCGAGGCCGAAACCATCGCCTCCCGGCATGCACGGCTCGATCTGGTCATCCTCGACCTCTTGATGCCGGGGATGGACGGCCTGGAGGGCCTCCGGCGGATGCTGAAGCTAAAACCGAACGTTCCCGTCGTCATCCTGTCCGGATCGACGCGTCAGAGGGACATCGTCGGCGCCATCGAACTGGGCGCCAAAGGATTTATCCCCAAGACCATCAGTGGCAAGGCCATGCTCAACGCCCTGCGCATGATCCTCGCCGGAGAGACCTACGTGCCTTCGGCGGTGCTGCGGGCGGCGGCGGAAAACGGCGATGATGCTCTGGCCGGCGGTCTGGGTGGTGGCGCCAAGGGCGGCCCGGCTCAGGGACTCACGCGGCGCCAACAACAGGTGCTCGACCTCCTGGTCAGGGGTCACACCAACAAGAGGATCGCCAAGGAACTGGATCTCAAGGAAATCACGGTCAAGATTCATTTGCAAAGCGTGTTCCGCAAGTTCGGGGTTTCAAACCGCACCCAGGCCGTGGCCCTGGCCCTTCAACGCGGGATGGCCTCCGGCGACTATGCGGCAAAGGTGATCGTGAATTAGAATTCCCTTGCGGCCGGATGACGCCGACCCTTCCAACCGCAAAGCTCCATCGAAAGTCGACACGACCCCGGCGTTTTGGCTGGAGTAGCCCGCGCCCGCGGGCCGCCGACAGGACTGGCTGCGACCAACAGGGGCGCAGCTTCGCCTTCTTTGCGAGCTTCCGGAACCTGGCCCGGTAGGGAGGCGTATAGTTCCTCAGGGTGATGGCCGGTCCACGGGCGGGAGCGTCCTTCGCCATGGCGCGGACCGGTCGCCCTGACGGTGTGTGCCGGTGGCCCTGGAAGCGCGGGCGCCCCGGATTGACAGAGCGCCATTGGCGCTCTATCTCTTGCCCGAACCGGGGGCGCACACGTGACTCTCCAAGTTCTTGCGGTTTTCTCGAGGATTTCCCATGATCGGCGCCATCGCCCGGCGATTGTTTGGCACCGCCAACGAGCGCTACCTCAAAGGCCTGCAGAAAGACGTCGACGCCACCAACGCCCTGGAATCCGCACTGGAGGCCTTGAGCGGCGATGAGCTGCGGGCCCGCACACCCTGGCTACGACAGCGCCTGAACGACGGCGAGGAGCTGGATTCGCTCCTGGCTGACGCCTTCGCCACCGTGCGCGAGGCGGCCAAGCGCACCCTCGGACAACGCCATTTCGACGTCCAGCTCATGGGCGGCATCGTGCTCCACCGGGGCATGATCGCCGAGATGAAGACCGGCGAGGGCAAAACCCTGGTCGCCACCCTGGCCGTGTATTTGAATGCGTTGGCGGAAAAGGGCGTACACGTGGTCACGGTGAACGACTACCTGGCCCAGCGCGACGCCGAATGGATGGGCCAGATCTACAAATACCTGGGCCTCGAGGTCGGCTGCATCGTCCACGGCCTGAACGACGAGGAACGGCAACGGGCCTATGGCGCCGACGTGACGTATGGGACCAACAACGAGTTGGGGTTCGATTACCTGCGCGACAACATGAAGTTCCAACTGGACGAGCTGGTCCAGCGGCCGTTCAACTACGCCATCGTCGACGAGGTGGACTCCATCCTTGTCGACGAGGCGCGCACGCCCCTCATCATTTCCGGTCCGACCGAGGATTCCTCTACGCTCTACGCCGCCATCGACAAGCTCATCCCCAAGCTTGCCGATGAGGACTACGAGAAGGACGAGAAGGTGCGCGCGGCGACGTTCACCGAGGCCGGCACGGAAAAGATCGAGCAACTCCTGCGCGAGGCCGGCGAGCTCACGGATGGCAACCTTTACGATATCGGCAACGTCTCGCTGGTCCACCACGCCAACCAGGCGCTGCGGGCGCATAAGCTGTTCGCCCGGGACACCGACTACATCGTCAAGGACGACAAGGTGATCATCATCGACGAATTCACCGGACGCATGATGGAGGGGCGGCGGTACTCCGAGGGCCTGCACCAGGCCCTGGAGGCCAAGGAGCACGTGCACATCGAGCACGAGAACCAGACCCTGGCCTCGATCACGTTTCAGAATTACTTCCGGTTGTACCCCAAGCTGGCCGGCATGACCGGCACCGCCATGACCGAAGCCGGCGAGTTCTCGGAAATCTACGGGCTCGAGGTGGTGGAGGTTGCCACCAACCTGCCCTGCATCCGCGACGACATGGACGACGAGGTCTACCGCACGACGGCGGAGAAGGACGACGCCATCATCAACCTGATCGAGGACTGCCGGGAGCTCCAGCAGCCGGTTCTGGTCGGCACCGTCAGCATCGAGAAATCGGAGCACCTGGCGGCTCTTCTGAAGAAGAAAAAGATCCCGCACAACGTGCTCAACGCCCGCTATCACGAACAGGAGGCCCACATCATCGCCCAGGCCGGCGTGCCGGGAGGGGTGACCATCGCCACCAACATGGCCGGGCGCGGCACCGATATCCAGCTCGGCGGCAACTTCGACATGCGCGTCCTCCAGGAGTTGGGCGATGTCGCCGACGAGGACGCGCGTGAAAAGGGCATCGCCCGCATCCGCGCCGAGGTGGAGGAAAAAAAGAACCTGGTGATCGACGCCGGCGGGTGCGTCATCATCGGCACCGAACGCCATGAAAGCCGCCGCATCGACAATCAACTGCGCGGCCGTTCCGGCCGCCAGGGCGACCCCGGGGCGTCCAAGTTCTTCCTCTCGCTCGAGGACGACCTGATGCGCATATTCGGCTCCGAGCGCATCGACAGCATGTTGCAGAAGCTGGGCCTGGAGGAAGGCGAGGCGATCATCCACCCGTGGGTCAACAAGGCCCTGGAAAAGGCCCAGCAGAAGGTGGAGGCGCGCAACTTCGAGATTCGCAAGAACCTCCTGAAGTACGACGACGTCATGAACGACCAGCGCAAGGTGATCTATGAGCAGCGCCGGGAGCTGATGGCCGCCGAGGACGTCTCCGCCGATGTCACGGACATGCGCCATCAGGTCATCGACGACATGGTCGCCCGTTGTATCCCGGAGAAGGCCTACCCCGAACAATGGAACACCGGCGCCCTGCACGAGGAGGCCTTGCGGGTCCTCGGCATGGACCTGCCCGTCGCCGAGTGGGCCAAGGAGGAAGGCATCGCCGACGCGGAAATCCGCGAACGCCTGACCGACGCCGCCGACCGCATGATGGCGGAAAAGGCGGCCAACTACGGCCCCGAGATCATGCGCGGCGTGGAAAAAAGCCTGTTGCTGCAGATCCTGGACCAGGTGTGGAAGGAGCACCTTCTGACCCTGGATCACCTGCGCCAGGGCATCGGGCTCAGGGCCTATGCCCAACGGGATCCCCTGAACGAATACAAGCGCGAGGCCTTTTCCCTGTTCGAGGCCATGCTCGAACACCTGCGCGAGCGGGTGACCCTGGTGCTGTGCCACATCGAGTTGCGGCTGGCCCCCATCGAAGAGATGATGTTCCAGCAGCCCGAGCAGAAAATGACCGAAACCCGGGAGGACCCGGCCCTCCGGCTCTCTGCCCGGGAGGCCGCCCTCGCCGAGGCCGCGCCGGCCGAGGCGCCCGCCGCCGGACCCGCGCCGCCGCCGCCGGTCTTGCCCATCCGCCTGCGCCAGGCCGCCCCGACCCTGGACCCGGACGACCCCGCCACCTGGGGCCGGGTTCCGCGCAACGCGCCGTGCCCGTGCGGCTCGGGCAAGAAGTACAAGCACTGCCACGGGCGGGTGGTCTAGTGGCCTGTCTCAGCTAAATTGTACCCCTACGACGGCGTTGCGAGGTTTCCGGCTAGGAGCGCGTCGCGCCTTGGTGTGCATGCACCACAAGCGGCGCGCGACGACGCCGGGGGCCGCGGGGGCGTCCCCCGCATAT
>JADFHR010000149.1 GCA_022567015.1 Pseudomonadota bacterium | reverse complement strand
AAGATCAAGGGAATAGGGACGTGCCATTGACGCTGGCCTCCTTTCCAGCATCAATGTTGAATCACATCTATGCCAAAAAGGGAATCCCCTACCGATTCATTCTCGGACAGAAAGACTCTAGCCGAAAGCCTTGGTAAGCCGTCTCTATGGGTCATGATCAGCGACCCTTGGTATAAGCTGACCGCGGCTAGGCTTCGAGCTCGGCCAGCATGGGGGCCGAATCCTCGATCTTCTGGATCTTGTCGATGCCCTGTCTCATCTCGGACATGATGAATTCGGCGCGCTTGACCGGGCCGCCCGCGTCCTTTTTCGGGAACAGCCGCGCCCAGGCGTCCATCTTGACGCTGAGGGCGCACAGCACGCCGCCGATGGTGGTGTGATAGCTGCCGATCAGCTCTTCGACCTTGCGGAAGCGCTCGGCCGATATGTTGTTCCACATGTCGGTGGTGCTGCGGTCGAAGTTCTCGAAGCGCCCGGTGATGGCGACCATGAGGCCGTTGATGGTGGATTGCATCATGGTGCAGGTCTTCATCAGGTTCTGGTCGTTCTTGAGCTGCCAGTTGTCGCGGATTCCGTCCAGGGCGTCGAGGAACATATCGATCGTCGGCTCGATCTGGTCCAGGCATTGCCGGTAATACGACAGCGAAAGGAAGATGTCGCCGTAGTCCTCGAGGAACTTGGGGACGTCCTCGAGCCCGATTTCCAGCTTATCCGCCATGATCTTCAGCTTCTCCCGGGCCTTGGTTAAATCCGGGTCGCGGAACAGGCGGATCACGTCCTCGAAGCTCTGGATGGAAACGTCCTCGCCACCGAAAATCTGCGTGATCAACGGCCGGGTGAAGGACGTCATGTATTCGTTGAGCTCCGACTGCTTGGTCGGGGACAGCTTGAGCGCTTCCACGCTGTTGACCGCGATGCCGTGCTCGCGCAGCAGGATCCTGAGGCTGAAGACGTCGTAACTGGGGAGGTCCCCCAGCTTGCGCAGGAGGACCAGGTCGGGGTGGGGTGGGGCCTCGGACCAGCCGTACTCCCCGGCCAGGTCCTCGATTTCCACCTGCCCGCTGCCCGTTTCTTCGTCGCCGAAAAACTCGATGATGCTTTGCAGGCGGACGTTCCTGATCAGCCGCGCCCTTTTCAGGGGCGGCGTCTTTATGGGAACGATGGACAGCGGCAGGATGTGAAGGGAATCCCTGTCGATGTCGCGAATGTCGTCGGCCGCCTGCTCGGTCATGGCACTGCTCGCGTCCGATCCGGCGGGGACGGGGTCCGCCGATTCTTCCAACCATTGCCGCCTTAATAAATATGGGTCTTGCGGAGTCCGGCTGCCCGAGAAAATGTCGCCCACGGCGGCGGCGCAACACCGGCCCCGTCCGGGCCGCCTTCCCGTCTCCCCACAAAGCGGTCGATTGCGGGGCGGAATCTCGGCTAAAAGGGTGTCATGCCCCGCTACAAGCTGATCATCGAGTACGACGGCCGGGATTTCGTCGGCTGGCAGCGTCAGGACAACGGCACCGCCATCCAGGAGCTGGTGGAAGACGCCATCGCGCAGTTCTCGGGCGAGAGCGCGACCACCATCGCCGCCGGGCGGACGGACGCCGGCGTCCACGCCCTTGGCCAGGTGATCCACTTCGACCTGGCCCGCCAGTGGACGCCCGGCACCGTGCGCGACGCGCTGAACTTCCACCTCAAGCCGGCGCCGGTGGCGGTGCTCGGGGCGGAGATCGCGAGCGCGGACTTCAACGCCCGCTTTTCGGCGCGGGCCCGGGCCTATCTGTACCGCATCACCAACCGCCGGCCGCCGCCGACCCTGGAGCGCGGCCGCACCTGGTGGGTGGCCGTGCCGCTGGACGTCGAGGCGATGGCGGAGGCGGCGCGCCTTTTGGTCGGCGAGCACGACTTCACCACGTTCCGCGCCATCCGCTGCCAGGCCAAATCGCCGGTCAAGACCCTGGACGTGCTGGACGTGCGGCGCGCCGGCGAAGAGATCCGAATCGCGGCGCGGGCGCGCTCCTTCCTGCACCACCAGATCCGCAACCTGGTGGGCACGCTCCGTCTCGTCGGCGAGGGCAAGTGGAGCACGGACGACGTGGTGGCCGCCCTCGAGGCCCGCGACCGGGCCCGGGGCGGCCCCACGGCTCCGCCGGACGGCCTCTATCTGGTGGAGGTGGTGTATTAGGGGGAGGCTGGAGGACTCTCTCGTGCGGGCGCGCGGGGACCGGCGCCCCCCTGGAATGCCCTACAGCATCGACGAGGCCACGATGTCGATGAACACGCTGAGCACCAGGTCGAGCGCCACCAGCGCGACGGCGGTCCCGGCGCCCACGTCCAACGCGACTTTGGCGATGAACCACCCGTAGACAAGGATGAGCGAGAGGGTGATCAGGCTCAACGGCCCCGCCGTCTCCACCGGTATGACGCCCGCCACCCCCAGCATGACGAGCGGCAGATAGAGCCCGTTCTGCAGCACCGAGGCCCAGTTGTAGGCGACGATGTAGCCCAGGTAGCGCTCCTCGCGATCCAGCCGGCGCGCCAGGGTCACCATGACCAGGGGAAACGCGACCCAGGCGATGACGTAGGCGATGGCCTCGACGGCGGCGAAGCGGACTCCGTCGACGGCCCCCCCGCCCGCCGCGTAGCGCATGACCAGCAGGACGGCGAACATCGGCGCCACGATGACCGCGGCGTAAAAGGAGCGCCAGAAGCCGGCGAGGGAGGTCTCGAAATAGGTCATGCCGCGGGTGTCGAAACGGGCCAGCCGGTAGGCGCCGTAAAGGGAGGTGGCCGCTTCCCGGGCGCTCAGCATTACGCCGCCTCGGCGAAGAAGCCGTCGAGCACCGCCTGGTAGATGTCGGCGAGCGCGCGAACCTCGGAAACGGCCACGTTCTCGTCCACCTTGTGCGCGGTCTCGCCGGTGATCCCGAACTCCACCACCGGGCAGTGGTCCTTGATGAAGCGGGCGTCCGAGGTGCCGCCGGTGGTGCTCAGTTCGGGCGTCCGTCCGGTCACCTGCTTGACCGCGGAGGCGACCAGGTCGCTCAACGGCCCCGGCGGGGTCAGGAAGGCCTCGCCCGAGACCTCCACCCGCAGATCGAAGCGCCCGCCCACGCCCGCGCAGCGCTCGGTGAGCCATGTTTCGACGTCACCGGCGGTGTGCCGGTCGTTGAAGCGGACGTTGAAACGGGCATGGGCCTGGGCCGGGATCACGTTCGACGTGGGGTTGCCCACGTCGACCGAGGTGATGGTCACCGTCGACGGCTGGAATTGATCCGTGCCGTCATCGAGCGGGGTGCCGTCGATGGCGGCCAGCATCCGGATCAGGCGCGGAATCGGGTTGTCGGCCAGGTCCGGATAGGCGGCGTGGCCCTGGGTGCCGTGCACGGCCAGGCGGCCGTTGAGGCTGCCGCGCCGTCCGATCTTGATCATCTCGCCGAGCGCCGTCTGGTTGGTCGGCTCGCCGACCAGGCAGGCGTCGATGGCTTCGCCCCGTCCCTTGAGCCACTCCAGGACCTTGGCCGTGCCGTTGACCGCCGGGCCCTCCTCGTCGCCGGTGATCATCAGGCTGATGGAGGCGCCGAAGCCGGGGCCGCGCCGGGCGAGGAACCGCGACGCCGCGGCGACGAAGCAGGCGATGGCGCTTTTCATGTCCGCCGCGCCGCGCCCGTAAAGCCGGTCCGCGGTCACCTCGGCGGCGAAGGGATCGTGGGTCCACGCGGCCCTGTCGCCCGCCGGCACCACGTCCGTATGCCCGGCGAAGCAGAAATTGGGGGCGCCATCGCCGATGCGGGCATAGAGGTTGTCCACGTCCGCCGTCCCCGCCTCGGAAAAGGTCAGCCGGTGGCAGGCGAACCCGAGGCGGTCAAGCGCGTCCTCCAGCACGTCGAGCGCCCCGGCGTCCTCGGGCGTGACGCTGGGACAGCGGATGAGCGCGCGGCTCAGGTCAAGAGGGTCGATGATGTCGGTCAATCTCTGAGCAGGTCGTTGATCGAGGTCTTGGAACGGGTTTTCTCGTCGACTCTTTTGACGATGACGGCGCAATAGAGTCCCGGCCCCGGGCTGCCGTCGGGCAGCGCCCTGCCCGGCAGGGTCCCCGATACCACGACCGAGTACGCCGGGACGCGGCCGTAGTGGATCTCGCCGGTGGCCCGGTCCACGATCTTGGTCGAGGCACCGATGTATACACCCATGGACAGCACCGAGCCCTCTTCGACGATCACCCCTTCCGCGACCTCGGCGCGGGCGCCGATGAAGCAGTTGTCCTCGATGATCACCGGGTCCGCCTGCACGGGCTCCAGCACGCCGCCGATGCCGGCGCCGCCCGAAATGTGGCAGTCCGAGCCGATCTGCGCGCACGAGCCGACGGTGGCCCAGGTATCGACCATGGTGCGGCCGCCCACGTGGGCGCCCAGGTTGACGAAACAGGGCATCAGCACGACGCCCGGCGCGATATAGGCGGAACGCCGCACCACGCAGTTGGGCACGGCGCGGAACCCCGCGGCGCGGAACCGGGCCGTGTCCCAGCCGTCGAACTTGGACGGCACCTTGTCGAACCACTGGGCGCTCCCCGGTCCGCCGGCGATGGGTGCGGTGTCGGTAAGGCGGAAGGACAGCAGTACCGCCTTCTTCAACCACTGATTGACCCGCCATTCACCGTTCACCTTTTCGGCCACCCGGGCGTCGCCGCTGTCGAGCAGGTCGAGGGCCGAGTCCACGGCGTCGCGGATGGCGCCGCCGGTGCCGGGGTCGATGGACTCGCGGTCCTCCCAGGCGGCATCGATGGTGGATTGCAAGGGGGCGGTGCTCATGGCTTCACGGCGACCACAAGAGGGGATGAAACGCTCAGACCATGGGCGAGGAGGGGGGGCGCTGTCAACTTAGTGTCCCGTCCGCCACCACGTCCTCCAGCCAGGGGACAAGGTCGTCGATCACGTGGTGCACATGGTCGCCGTCGGCGCCCTCGACGCCGACGGGGGAGTCGTTGCGCAGCCATACCGTGGTCATGCCCAGCGCCGCCGCCGGCGCCAGGTTGCGCGCGATGTCCTCGATCATCACGGTCTTGCCCGGGTCCAGCCCGTGGCATTGCACCAGGGTGTCGTAGATCCGGGGTTCGGGCTTGGGCACGTACTCGGCGTCCGCGATGTCGAAGACGGCGTCGAAGTGACGGGTGACGCCAAGCCGGTCGGTGATGCGCCCGGCATGGGCGGCGGACGCGTTGGTGAAGATGTACTTTCGTCCGGGAAGGCGTGCCAGCGCCGCCGCCAGGGCCGGGTTCGGCGGCACCGGGTCGAGATCGACGGCGTGGACGTACTCGAGGAAAAGGCCGGGCTCCAGGCCATGCCGGTTCATCAGCCCGCGCAGGGTGGTGCCGTATTCCCGGAAGTAGGTCTTCTGGACCCGTCGCGCCTCGTCCAGGTCGAGGTCCAGGAAACCGGCGATGAACGCCCGCATGCGCTCGTCGATCTGGGCGAACAGATTGGTGGAAGGGGGATACAACGTGTTGTCCAGGTCGAACACCCAGGCCTCGGCCTGGCGCAGGGCGTGGGCGCGCGGGCGCGCCGCGGGGCCGGATTGGCCTTGGTCGGGGCTTGGCACCATGCGGTCACTATACCAAGGAGCGCTGATCATGACTCATAGAGATCGCGTAGGCGGCTCGTCGGGCAGGAGGAAAGTTGCAGGCGATGCGGCGCATCCACCCTCCGCAGCGGCAGCGCCGCTGCTGCGGAGGACGGGTCGTCAAAACTTTTCGACGCCCTCCGACGGGCCGCATACGCGACCGCAACGGCGGCTTACCAAGGCTTGCGGACGGCGTCGCGCACGCTTAGGGCCGAAAACCTTGGTAAGCCGGCTCGTCGGGTCATGATCGGCGCCCCTTGGTATCAGGCCGCCCGCGCGCCCCTCTGACAAGTCCATATTCCCGCCGCGTCGGGGGTTTGGGCTTCCGGGGGGCGGGCAAACCGCCGTCGGAAATCCCATGTTGAACATGTGGTCCCTCTGCGACAGAATCATGACATCGATCTTGCCGCAGGAACCGTCGCCAACATGGCGGCCCGCATCGGCCGGACGTTCGCGGCCGCCACGCAGAATTGGAGGACCCGTGAAGGGGGTTGAGAAACCAGGATCCCCGGCACCGCGGCACCCGCTGACCATGCGCGGCGAACGGGACCGTTTCGTCGCCCTGGCCTTTTGCTGGGCGGACCTTCTTCTGGAGTTGGATTCCAGTGAGACGGTGGTGTTCGCCGCCGGCGCCACGCAGCCTTTGCTCGGCCGGTCGGCGGAGGACCTTGTCGGCCTTGCCTTGCCGGAACTGATCGTCGAGCGGGACCGTTCGCTGGTACAGGCCCTGCTGGGGATCGCCCGCAAGCACGGGCGGATCGAAAATGTTGCCGTGCGCCTGCAGGGTGCGCGGGGGACCACCCCCCTCCTCACCTTTGCCGGCTACCGCCTGGAGGACCTGGAGGGGCACTTCTTCCTGGCTTTCCGGATGGGTGCGCCGGGGCGCGAGGAAGGCGCCGGCCGTCACCTGACCCGCGACGCCGAAAGCGGACTTTATGACGCCGTGGCGTTCACCGAGGTGGTGAGCCGGCATCTGCAACCGGGGGACAAAGGTGGGGACGACAGCCTGATGACCCTGCTCCTGCTGCCCGACTACGACTCTTTTAGCGCCCGCCTGGACGCCGAGTCGAACCGCAATCTTCTCACCACCTTCGGCGCCTGCATGCGCGCCCATTCGGTGGACGGGGACGCCGCGGCGCGCATCGGCACGGACCGCTGGGGCCTGCTCCACAGTCCCGATCTCGATGTCGCGGACCTGGAAACGCAGATGCACGAGTTCGCCCGCGACGCCGATCCCGCCGGCAAGGGGGTCAGGGTGGAATCGGCGACCGTGGAAGTGGATACGGAAGAGGTCCGCGGCGAGGACCTGGCCAACGGCCTGGTCTACGCCATCAACCGTTTTCGCACCGCCAAGGGAAAGGACTTTACCATCAAGAGTCTGTCCACCAGCATTTCCGCCCTGGTGTCCGCGGCGACCAAGTCCGTCACCGCCTTCAAACGGGTCGTCGCCGATGCCGATTTCAACATCGCGTTCCAGCCGATCATCGACGTGACGACCGGGGACATCCACCATTACGAGGCCCTGGTCCGCTTCCACACGGAAAAACGCAGCCAATCGTCCTATGAATACATCAGGTTCGCCGAGGAAACCGGGCTCATTCAGGATTTCGACCTGGCCATGGTGCAAAAGGTCTTGGACTGGCTGTCCAAGGCACCGCGCAACAAGGGATACATCGTGGCGGTGAATGTGTCCGGACATTCGGTGGCGTCGTTGGCGTACGTGGCCGCGCTCCACACCCTGTTGAAGGACAACACCTGGGTCCGCGGCCGCCTGATGTTCGAGATCACGGAATCGGCGCGCATGGAAGACCTTACCGTCGCCAACCGGTTTATCCAGGGCCTGCGCGGAGAAGGATACACGGTCTGCCTGGACGACCTCGGGGCAGGCGCCGCCAACTTCGAGTACCTGAGCGCCCTGGAGGTGGACGTGGTCAAGCTGGACGGCTCCGCCTTGCGCAGCGCCCAGACGACACGCCGGGGCAAGGCATTCCTTATCTCGCTCACCAACCTCTGCCGCGACCTGGACGTCCTCACGGTGGGCGAAATGGTGGGCGACGAGAAGAGCCTGGAATTCATCAGGGAATGCGGTGTCCAGTATGCCCAGGGCTATCTCTTCGGCCGGCCTTCGACGGATATCCGGTCTTTCGAAAAGACGGTGCCGGCGGACCTGTTCCCGGCCCGCAGGCGAAGCACGCGTCCAATCCGGGGTAATACCAAGGGGCGCTGATCTTGACTCATAGAGATCGCGTAGGCGGCTCGTCGGGCAGGAGGAAAGTTGCAGGCGATGCGGCGCATCGTCAAAACTTTCCGACGCTCTCCGACGGGCCGCATACGCGACCGCAACGGCGGCTTACCAAGGCTTTCGGACGGCGTCGCGCACGCTTCGCGATGCCCCGCATCGCCACAGCGCACGCTCCTAGCCGAAAGCCTTGGTAAGCCGGC
>JADFHR010000316.1 GCA_022567015.1 Pseudomonadota bacterium | reverse complement strand
TTTTCGGCCCTAAGCGTGCGCTGTGGCGATGCGGGGCATCGCGAAGCGTGCGCGACGCCGTCCGAAAGCCTTGGTAAGCCGCCGTTGCGGTCGCGTATGCGGCCCGTCGGAGGGCGTCGGAAAGTTTTAACGATGCACCGCATCGCCTGCAACTTTCCTCCTGCCCGACGAGCCGCCTACGCGATCTCTATGAGTCATGATCAGCGACCCTTGGTATCAGTCCGGCCGGATCATGGTGCCGACGCCGTGCTCGGTGAACAGCTCGAGCAACAGGGCGTGGGGCACCCGGCCGTCGATGATCACGGCGCCCTCGACCCCCTTCTCGATGGCGAGAAGACAGGTTTCGATTTTCGGAATCATGCCGCCCAGGACGGTGCCGTCGCCGATGCGCGCCCGGGCCTCCTTCACCGTCATTTCGGGAATCAGGTTCCCCTCGGCGTCCATGACCCCGGCCACGTCGGTGAGCATCACCAGGCGCGCCGCGCCGACGGCCGAAGCGATGGCCCCGGCCACCGCGTCGGCGTTGATGTTCAGGGTCTCGCCCCCGGGTCCGGTGCCGATGGGGGCGATCACCGGCGTGATGTCGGATTCCTTGAAGAAGGCGAGGATGTGGGGGTTGATCTCCTTGGGCTCGCCGACGAACCCCAGGTCCAGGACCTTTTCGATGTTGGACTCCGGGTCGCGCCTGGTGCGCCTGATCTTGTCGGCCCGGATCAGGTTTCCGTCCTTGCCCGAAAGGCCGACGGCGAAGCCCCCCTGGCCGTTGATGGCGGAGACGATTTCCTTGTTGATGGTGCCCGCCAGCACCATTTCCACGACGCCGACCGTTTCCCGGTCGGTGACGCGCAGCCCGTCGATGAAGCGGCTCTGGATCTTCAGGCGCTCGAGCATGCGGCCGATCTGCGGGCCGCCGCCGTGCACCACCACCGGATTGACGCCGACCTGCCTGAGCAGCACGATATCGCGGGCGAACAGGGGCGCCAGCTTGGCATCGCCCATGGCGTGGCCGCCGTACTTGATGACGATGGTCTTGCCCGAATGGCGGCGCATGTACGGCAGCGCCTCGGACAGGGTTTCGGCCTGGGCGATCCAGTCCCTGGCGGTGTTGTCGGTTTTGCTGCCGGTCCTGCGGGTCATGGCCGGGGGAATGTAAGGGGGAACGGGCGGATTTGCACACACTTTCGCGCCCGGGGAGGGAACCTCAAGGAACCGGGCCCGGCGCCGCCAGGGCCGCCAGGGCGGCGCGCAGTTCCGGGATGCCGCGGCCGTCCCGGGCGCTGGTGGGGAGAACCTGGGGATGGGCCGCGGCGTGGCCGGCGAGCTCGCGCTCGATGTCCTCGACCAGGCGCCCGAGCCCCGCTTCCGTCACCTTGTCGCACTTGGTGAGGACGGCCTGGTAGGAAACGGCGGCCCGGTCGAGCACGGCCATCAAGGCGCGGTCGGAGTCCCGGATGCCGTGGCGCCCGTCGATCAGAAGACAGGTCCTCCTCAGCGCCGCCCGCCCCCTGAGATAGGCCTCCACCACCTCCGTCCAGCGCTTGACCTCGCCTTTCGGCGCCTTGGCGTAGCCATAGCCGGGGAGGTCCGCCAGCATCAGCCGGCCGCCGAGGGAGAAGAAGTTGAGCTGTTGGGTGCGGCCCGGCGATCTGGAGATGCGGGCCAGGCTCTTGCGCCCGGTCAGCGCGTTGATGAGGCTGGATTTGCCGACGTTGGAGCGGCCGGCGAAGGCGACCTCGGGCAGGCCTGCGTCCGGCACCTGCTCCGGGGCGGCGGCGCCGGTGACGAAGTCACAGGCCTGGGCGAACAGCCGGCGGCCGTCCTCGAGCGCGCGGGCGTCCTCTTCCGCGTTGTCCATGCCGGCCTCGCCCCTAGTGGCCTGTATCAGCTAAAGTGCACCCCTACGATCGCTTTTCCCGTTTCCTCGGTAGGAGGGGAGGCGCAGGCGATGGCGGCCCATCGGAAAGCCTTCCCGACGCCCCGGGGGGCCACCGGGGGGTGTCCCCCCGA
>JADFHR010000148.1 GCA_022567015.1 Pseudomonadota bacterium | reverse complement strand
CCGTCGGGGGGACCGCCCGTGCGTCGCCGCCGGCCGGGTGCGGCGGCGGCGGGCGAGGGGCTTGATTTTATGGAACAGGGCGTATACCACACAGGCCGCCCCCGTCCCCATCGTCTAGAGGCCTAGGACTCCACTCTTTCAAGGTGGCAACACGGGTTCGAATCCCGTTGGGGACACCAGCGCCACCCTGCCGCCGCTAAACCGGTTGTGCACGCGATACCTGAGAGCGTCCCGGGCCGTTCCTCTGCCAGTAATTGCTCGACCGTCTTCCCGATGCCAAGGCACACGGCTTCTCCGCCCATGTCACCGGCAGCAGGGCACGCGTTGGCCCTCAATGCCGGCTAGGCGCTTTTCGCCGCGTGCTTGGAAGAGGCGATGTTGGCGGCCACGAATTCGGGAACGGCGTCGGCGCTGAGGGGACGGCTGTAATAGAATCCCTGGATCTCGTCGACGCCGTAGGATTTGAGGATACCCATTTCCTCCAGGGTCTCCACGCCTTCGACATTGACCCGCATGCTGAGACTGTGTCCGAGGTTGACCACCGCCTTGATGATGGCGGCGCTGCTGGTGTCGTGCGCGATGTCGCGGACGAAACTGCGGTCCAGCTTGATCTTGTCGATGGGGAACCGCGTCAGGTAGCTCAGCGAGGAGTACCCCGTGCCGAAGTCGTCGAGCGAGATGCGGATGCCGCGGCGGCGGAAGTCGAGCAACATCTCGCGCCCTCTTTCCTGCATGAAGACGCTTTCGGTGATCTCCAGGTGCAGATCGGCGGGATCGAGGCCGGCGTCCCTGACCGCCGCGTCCACGGTCGCCACCAGGTCGTCCTGGCGGAACTGCACCGCCGACAGGTTGACGGCCACCGAAAAGGGAGGCAGACCGGCGTCCCGCCAGGCCTTGTTCTGCGCGCACGCCTGGCGCAACACCCATTCCCCGATGGGCACGATGGCGCCGGTGGCCTCGGCGACGGGGATGAATTCAACCGGCGAGATGGGGCCGCGTTCGGGGTGGTCCCAGCGCAGCAGGGCTTCCATGCCGACCATGGCGCCGCTATGGGTGTCCATCTGGGGCTGGTAGACCAGCGAGAACTGGTCCTCGGCCAGAGCCTTATGCAGACCCCGCTCCAGGTCTTTGCGGGCGCGGATTTCGGTCTCCATTTCCTCACTGTAGAAATGGTACCGATTCCGTCCCTCGGCCTTGGAACGGTAAAGCGCCAGGTCGGCCTTCTTCAGCAGGTCCTCGGCCATGCTGCCGTGGCTTGGGTAGATGGAGATGCCGATGCACACCCCGATCTGGATCTCTTGGCCGCTTATGGAGAACGGGCGCGACAGCTCGTCGATGATCCGCTCCGCCACCGTGGCGGCGCCCGCCGGTTCGGCCATATTGGTGAGAAGGATTGTGAACTCGTCGCCGCCGATACGGGCCAGGGTGGTGTTGTGCCGTCCCACGGTGTCGCTCTCGCGCAGATAGGATTTGAGACGCTCGGCGACGGCCTTAAGCAGCGCATCGCCCGCGTCGTGCCCCAGGGTGTCGTTGACGTCCTTGAAGTCGTCCAAATCCAGGAACAGAAGGCCCAGCATGTTGCCGGAGCGCACCGATTGGGCGACCGCGGTCTCCAGCCGGTCGTGGAACAGGAAGCGGTTGGGCAGATCGGTGAGGCTGTCGTGCAGGGCGAGATACTCGATATGGGCCGCTTCCGCCCGCTTGCGTTTGGTGATGTCGGTGCCCACGGCGCCAATGGCGGCGATGTCGCCGGCGGCGTCGCGAATTGGAAACTTGACCGTGAGATAGGTGTGGACACCTTCCTCAAGAAGAAACTCCTCCTCCTCCTCGATGGCTTGCTGGGTCTCCAACACGGCGCGGTCATGGGCGGTGAAGGAATCCGCCATCTTCTTGGGGAAAATATCGTAGGACGTTTTGCCCCGGCCTTCTTTGTCGGTAATGCCAAACAGCTTCTCGGCTTCCCGGTTGATCAGGATGTAACGCCCCTCCAGGTCCTTGATGTGGATCTGGGTCGGCGAGTTGTCGACAACGGCCCGGAAGCGCTCCTCGCTCTCGCGCAGGGCCTTTTCGTTCCGTGTGCGCTCGGCGACGAGCCTTAGCGCCAAAAAGATCGCGATGACCCCGGCGATGCTGGTGGCCAGAACGATGTCTTCCCAGCGCTCGCGTAAAGTTTCCATGACGTAATTGTCATCGAAACCCGGCTCAAGGACGTTCTCGCCGACCGGCTGCCCCCCCGCGATGAGCAACAACAGGATCAGAAGAATTCCCCCGACCAGGGTAAGAAGTTTCCAGGTTTTCATCCCAACTGTCCGTTCCGCCGGATATTCCGCTCAGCACCGATGGCCTCGGCGGTAATACCGGCGTCAGCCCCGATGCGCGGTCCGGGATGGGTGCGGTGGGGGTTGCCCGCCGTCCTCGCCGATCCGTCGGCACCCACTGAAATACCCCAAATCACAAATGCTCCACCGGGGCACGTTATGTTTTATTAGTTGCGGAACAGTTAATTTATTGTGTTTCTTGTTGTATCCATTCCTGGCCGAAAATAAACGGTGCACCGGTTATTCCCGGTAGCCGCTTAAGCGAGCCGCCACCGATGTCCCTTTACAACGGCTTTCCGCCGGGGACGAGGCCCGCAAGCGAACGAATTACCTTCGCGGCCACGCCAAACCGGGCTCGACCGGCGGCGGCGCTGTTTTGAACTGTTCTTATTATACATTATTTATATGTAGAATCAGGCGCCGGTTCGATGTACGATGCGCCATGATCAACGCCCCTTGGTATTAGCCACCATGCTTCCGTATTTCGTGGTCATTGCCATGGCATCGACCGCCGTGGTGCTGTTCACCGGCCTGTGGGCGATGTGCTCCGACGACGAGACCATCGCCGGGTATTCCAACCTGCTGATGCGCTGGCGGGTGGGGTTGCAGGGCCTGACGGTCGCTCTGATGGCCCTGAATTTCGTCCTCACCGGGTACTAAACCCGGTTGTCATCGATCGGCCACAGTGAGCGCGACAGACACCCCAGGCGCCGCCGCGCCGGCGGCCGTCCCCGCGACGCGCGAGCCACGGGCGTCCGCGGACGCCGCGACATTTATGCCCTCTCGTTTAACGGCGCTTGTGTCGCGCCGTCGCGGCCGCGCCGCCCCAAGGACGTCCCTGCCTCAGAAACTCACCCGTGTCCTGAGCAGGATATTGTCGTCACGCACGGGATAGCCGCCGTATTGTATTGTCGCGGGGGCACTGCCGAGCCCGATGTTGAGCCGGTCTTTGCCGAACGGCTTTGGTCCGTACGCCGTCTCACACCCCGCAAGACCAAGCAATGTAAGGGCCAGGACGACGGCGAACATCGTCGTCATTCTCATGGTGAACTTCTCCTCCCCTCGTCGGTGCGGGACCCCGGGACTGCCGCCCGGTTACCCCCGCCACCGTGTATTCTTTTTGTTGGTTACCCTATACTAGAGAAAATTCGTCTAATTTGCCAATCCCTAAGGATTTTTCGTCTTCGACAGGGTCCGCAAGCGGCGCAACGGCCGCCGGTGGCGGCCTCGGGAGGCCGCGCCGCGTCCACCGGAAAACCCCGGCCCGGCGCCGGCCTGACGGGCCGGCCGCAATGTGTGTCCGTTACGCCCCGGGATCGCCACATGGCAAGAACACTCGACCACAGGAAATCGATCGGACAGAATTGGACGCCGGGGACCGGCCCCCGGCCGGCGCTCCGGTAAACCCCCCCCGGCCGGCGCTCCGGTAAACCCCCCCGGCCGGCGCTCCGGTAACCCCCCGGCCGGCGCTCCGCTAACCCCGCCGGTCCGGTCCGGCAAACCGCGGACTCCGCGGCACGAAAGGCCCCCATGAACCGCAAGCGACGCCGCACTGCCGCCAAGGCCAGGAGGGGCGCCACCCCGGCGCCGGCGCGTGCTTCCGTCGAGGCCGGGGACACCCTCAGAAAGGCGCAGGCGCTGCATGAAAGCGGGCGGTTCGAGGATGCCGCGGCCCTCTATGAGCGGATCCTCGGGCGGGACCCGCGAAGAAGCGATGTCTTCCACCGCATCGGCGTCGACGCCGTCGACAAGGGCGACTGGGGCGCCGGCGCGGCGCTGATCCGCAAAGCCATCGAGGCCAACCCGGCGGTGGCGTCGTATCACGTGGACCTGGCCCATGCCCTTGAACATCAGGGCCGCCTGGAGGAGACCGTGGAGGCCTACCGGCGGGCCCTGGAGATCGACCCCGGGGATGCCCGCGCGCACAAGAATCTCGGGCACGTCCTGAACGTGCTCGACCGCCCGGCCGAGGCCGAGGCCGCGTTCCGGCGCGCCCTCGGGCCCGATGACATGGAGGCGTACAACTACCTTGCCGTCGTGTTGAAGGCGCAGGGCCGTCTTGATGAAGCCATCGAGGCCTGCCGCAAGGCGATCGGGATCAAGCCCGACTATGCCGAGGGGCATGTCCATCTGGCGGACTGCCTGCTCCTCGACGGCCAGTTCGACGAGGGCCTGCGCGAATACGAATGGCGGGCGCGCCTCCGCGACGTCACCCTGCCCGGCCGCCACCTGGCGCAGCCCCAATGGGACGGCGCCGACCCGGCCGGCAAGACGATCCTGGTGGTCGGCGAACAGGGTTTCGGAGATACCATCCAGTTTTGCCGGTACGCGCCCCTGATCCGGGCGCGCGGCGCGCGGGTCGTCCTCGCCGTGCAGCCGGCGTTGAAGGACCTGTGTTCGCGCATGGACGGCGTCGATCGGGTGGTGACGAGTCACCAGCCGCTGCCGGAATTCGATCTGCATGTTCCCTTGCTCAGCCTGCCCTTTCTGTTCGGCACGACCCTGGAGACCGTCCCCGCCCAGGTCCCGTATCTGAGGCCGGCGCCGGAGCACATCGCCCATTGGCGCGAAACCCTGGCCGATAAACCGGGGTTGCGCGTCGGCATCGCGTGGCAGGGAACGCCCGTGGGCGGCGCCGACCGGGGACGGTCGCTGGACCTCGAGCGGTTCCTGCCGATCGCGCGCATGCCGGGGGTACGCCTGTTCAGCCTGCAGAAGGGCCATGGCCACGAACAGCTGGGGGACCTGCCCGAAGGTGTCGGGATTGCGGACCTGGGCTCCCGCTGCGCCACCTTCGACGACACCGCGGGCGTCATGGCCAACCTGGACCTGGTGATCACGTCGGACACCTCGGTCGCCCACCTGGCCGGCGCCCTGGGCCGCCCGGTGTGGGTTGCGCTCAAGCGCAGCCCCGACTGGCGCTGGCTGCTGGAGCGCGCGGACAGCCCCTGGTATCCGACAATGCGGCTGTTCCGCCAGCGGGTGAGCGGGGAGTGGGACGACGTGTTCGAGGCGATTTCGGCGGCCGTGGCCGAGCGCCTCGGAGAGCGGAGCGGTGCGCCATGATGGCGGCCGGCGTGCCCCCTGGCGTACTCGACGAATTGCGGGCTCTTGCCGGCGATCCCGCGCCGTGCGCGGCCGACGCGGCGTCGCTGCCCGCGGCGCCCGGCGCCTATCTGCTGCTGATGATCCTCGCCCGACCGCTGTCCCTGAGACTCCGCACCCTGGCGCCCGTCGTCGTGGCGCCGGGCTGGTACGTCTATGCGGGGAACGCCCGCGGCCGTGGCGGCATCCGGGGGCGCGTGAAGCGGCACCTTCGGCGGGGTAAGCCGCCGCACTGGCACGTGGACCGCCTCACCGGGGCCGCCGAGGCGATGCTGGCGATCGCCTTCGCCGGCGGGGATGAGTGCGCGCTCGTGCAGGCGCTGCTCGCCCGCCCCCGATTCCACGCACCCGTGCCCGGCTTCGGCAGCACCGATTGCCGCGTTTGTCCGGCCCACCTGTTGACGGTCAGGCCTGGCCCGGATATTTCATGAAGGCGCTGGCGCACGCAACGCCGGGGATTGCCCTTCAACGGATGGCGCCGGTTTCCACGAAGGAGCAATGTGTGCCGTTCACCGCTGAACGATTTTGCGGCGGCCCTGTCCGCCCACATCGGCGCCCGCAGCCTCAAGCCATAGCCCGGGCTATGCCGTTCGGCTTCGCCCGCCACCTTGGACGAACGTTGCTCGCCGCAATTCCCGTTTCCTTGATGAAATATGGCCTAGCCGTCCTTGAAGTCTTCGCACGACAGGTCGAATTGGGCCAGGCCTTCCTCCAGGTAGTCGGCGAGGAGCGGCATGCCGAGCAGGTAGTCACCCGTGTGTTCGCTGTGGCGTTGCTGCGCGGTCACGACCGCCTCCGCCCAATCCTCTTTGGCGTAGTCGTCCCGTCCCAGCCAGGCGAGCGCCACCAGCTGGCATTGCTCGTCCAGGTTCAAGGATTCGATCCACGCCTTGAGCTCCTGGAGGTTGGGATCGTCCTCATTGCCGGCCAACGCCTCGAGAGCATCCTCGTCCACCGGGTTGGCGCCGAAATTTTCCTCGATCGTGTCCTCCGGCGCGTAAACCTGCCGCGCCTTGAGGACGATGTAACAAACCGTTCCCGGATCAATCTCAAGCATGGCGCCCTGTCTCACCACTCCTTAGGTATTGTGCACCCGTCGGCTGTTGGCTCGCGTGGCGAGCTTGCCGGATGAATGCATGCCTGGTGCCGGATGTCTTCGTTGCCAAGGCCGAGGCCCCGGCAAAACGCTTACCGACCGGGGCTCCGCCGCATGAAGGCCACCAACTGATCCTCAAGGGCGCTACATCGCCGGCTTAAGATTTCGGTCTCGACCTTCACGTACAAGCTGGGTGCATTTTCGAGGCGGCATAGCTTTCTGCTCGCCTCGCCGTACTGGTGGCAGAGCGCGTTAAAACGCGGGTCGGAGTCGCTGAGATTGTGAATGACCTTCTCGTGCTCGGGAAACCGCTCGACCACGAGGCGCTCAAAGTCCGTCATCGGGGTGCCCTCCCCGCCACGCCCGTGCTGGGTGACGGTAATCCTGCTTATACCTATGTGTGGTTCGCCTTGATCGAAATCAATGCCCGTCGGGTGGTTTGATTCTACGTTCCCTCGATGAAAATGTTCGAGGACGGGTCGGCCCTTGGCCGCGACGTCCGAAAGGCGAGGGTGCGATGATGTACGAGGAAGCCGCCGTGATTTCCCGCGCAACCGGGCAAACGTCCGGCCCGGTTCGGAAGAAGGGACAGATGGGACTCAGGGACATTCTGGTTCACATTGACAACCGCAAGCCGTGTCCGGTCCGGCTGCGGGCGGCGATCGATCTGGCCGTGGCGCACCGGGCCCACCTGACCGGCCTCTATGTGATCACCGATCCCCATATTCCTTCCTCCATCAAGGTCCAGATCAGCGCCGATGTTCTGGCGGCCCAGGCCGAGGCGGTGCGGGAGCGGGCGGCGCGGGCCGAGACCATGTTCCGCGAGCAGGCCGAAAAAGCCGGTGTTGCCAGTGCGTGGCTGTGCGAGGAAGGTGACCGGATCGACATTCTCAGCGAACAGGCCCGCTTTTGCGACGTGGTGGTGATCGGCCAGCGTGATCCCGACGCCAGCGAAATCGCCGGCCCGGGCACCATGCCGGACCATGTGGTCCTGTCCGCCGGCCGGCCGGTCCTGGTGGTGCCCCACGTGGGCACGTATCCCTCTATCGGTAAGCGGGTCATGGTCGCCTGGGACGGCAGCCTCCCGGCCGCCCGCGCCGTGAACGACGCCCTGCCTATCCTGCGCGGGGCGGAAAAGGTGAACGTCATCACCGTTTACCGCCATGATGTGTCGGCAGACGCCGGCCGCGAACCCGGCGAGCGCATTTGCCGGCACCTGGCCCGGCACGGCATCGCCGCCCGTTCGCAACACTTCCGTGCCAACGGCATCGGCACGGGGAATCTGATTCTCTCCAGGGCGGCGGACGACGGCGCGGACCTGATTGTCATGGGGGCCTACGGCCATGCGCGGTGGCGCGAGCTTGTCTTGGGCGGGGTGACCCTGCACATGCTCAAACACATGACCGTTCCGGTGCTGATGTCCCACTGATACCAAGGGACGCTGATCATGACCCGACGAGCCGGCTTACCAAGGTTTTCGGCCCTAATACCAAGGGTCACTGATCATGACCCGACGAGCCGGCTTACCAAGGTTTTCGGCCTTAAGCGTGCGCTGTGGCGATGCGGGGCATCGCGAAGCGTGCGCGACGCCGTCCGAAAGCCTTGGTAAGCCG
>JADFHR010000315.1 GCA_022567015.1 Pseudomonadota bacterium | reverse complement strand
ACCGGAACGGCGGCTTACCAAGGCTTTCGGACGGCGTCGCGCACGCTTCGCGATGCCCCGCATCGCCACAGCGCACGCTCCTGGCCGAAAACCTTGGTAAACCGTCTCTATGGGTCATGATCAGCGATCCTTGGTATAAAGCACTCCCTTCTCGGCGAAATCCTGCACCAACTTCTTCACGTCGTCCATGATGACGTCGCGCGGCGCGTCGAACTTGCCGGCCAGGGCGTCGACGATGGCGCCGATGGTGGCGACGCCGTCGCAGCGCTGGAGAATCTCGAGCGCGATCTCGTCGGGCAGGAACAGGCGCTCGGGCGCCAGGATCGTCCACCGCTCGCGTTTCTTGTCGAACCTGAGCTTCATGTGCGGCTGGAACCGGGGCACCGAGCCCTCGTCGACGGCGACGCCGGCGTTCATGGGTCTTTCCCCGGCACGAAGGCGCCCGGCGGGATGTGGCCGGGCTCGACGTAGGCGGCGTACAGCGCATCCAGCTGCGCCCACAGCATGTCGGTCTTGAAGATGAGAGCGTCGATGACGCCCTGCTGCTGCTCCGGCGTCCGCGCCTCGCGCCTGACGTAGTCGAGGCCGAACTCCACGTCCTTGGGCGCCTCTTCCAGGCGCCTGTTGAAGTACGCCATGGTCTTCTCGTTGGCGAAGTCGTAGTGCTCGAGCAAGCTGGCGATTCTTTCGCGGTGGATGGCGGGGGCGAACAGTTCCGTCAGCGACGAGGCCACGGCCTCGACCAGGGGCCGTTCGCGCACGAACCGCACATAGGCGTCGACGGCGAACCGGGTCGCCGCCAGCACCCCCGCCGTCGACATCACGTAGGCCCGGTCCAGCCCGACGCCCTCGGCGAGCACCAGCCAGCGCTCGATGCCGCCGTCTCCGGGGCCGCAGCCGTCGTGGTCGACAATGCGCCCGCGCCATTGCCGCCTGAGCGCCGGGTCCTCGACGCGCGATATCAGCGCCGCGTCCTTCATCGGGATGCGGCTCTGGTAGTAATACCGGTTCAGCACCCAGGCCTGCACCTGTCCCTTGTCCAGCCTGCCGCCGTGCAGGAGCGTGTGAAACGGGTGGCGGTCGTGGTAGCGCTCGGCGCCGATGGCGCGCAGCCGCCGCTCCAGCTCATCGGCGCTCATGGGCTGGCTCATGGGCTGGCTCACAGGCTAAACTCCATGCCGTCGAAGGCGACGTCCCAGTCCGCCGCCCGGATCGCGTCACGCTCGGGCGAATCGTCGAGCAACGCGGGGTTCGAGTTGTTGATGTGGATGAACACCTTGCGCTCCACCCCCAGGTCCTCGAAGGCGGCCATGGATCCGTCCGCACCCGACATGCTCATATGCCCCATGCGCCGGCCGGTTTTCACGCCGAGGCCGGCGTCGGTCATCTCGTCGTCGTGCCAAAGGGTGCCGTCGAACAGGACCAGCGGCGCCCCTTTGATGCGCGCCGCCAGGTCCTTGGGCATCGCCGCGCATCCCGGAACGTAGAAGAAATACGCGCCCGTCCCGGGCGCGGTCACGCGGAGCCCCACCGTATCTTCCGGCGTCGTGCCGAAGTTGGGGCCGGCGCCCGCGTCCTCCAGATAGAGCGCCACCTTGCCGGGGACCGCGAAGGGCTCCACCGACAGGCCCGCCGCTTCGCCGTCGGCGGTGGTCAGATCGAAGGGCGTGCCCAGCTCGATCTCCCGGCGTTGCACCAGGTCCGGGTTCAACACCCTGAATATGGTGTTCCCGTCCAGGATCGCCAGCACCCTGGCGGTGGCGTAGACGACCAGGGGGGAGCTTTCGCGCAAGCTCAGAAGGCCGGCCACGTGGTCGATGTCGCCGTTGGTCAGCACGACCCCGGAAACGGGGCTGTGGCGAAGGCCGTCCCTGGGGTGAAGGAGGGGATTGGCGTTGATCTGCTGGCGCAGGTCCGGCGAGGCGTTGAGCAGGAACCAGTGACGGTCGTCGGCGCTGACGGCCAGCGACGACTGGGTGCGCGCCACGGCGCCGGGCTCCCCCGCCCGGGCACGCCGGCAGGCC
>JADFHR010000147.1 GCA_022567015.1 Pseudomonadota bacterium | reverse complement strand
GCCGCGGACCGTCGTTTATCCGTGTTAATCCGTGTCCATCCATGTCAGACGATCACCGGCGTTTGAACCGGAAAATCATTGGCGTGGAGCGGTGAACGGTCCCCATCGAACACGGATGGACACGGATAGGAATTCATCCCGGCGACCGCGCGCGGCACACCCGCCTTCCTCTGCGTCCTCTGCGTTTGATTTTTTTAACGCCGAGGACGCTGAGGTACGCGGAGGTACGCCGGGAAATTCGTCAGCGCCCGGCGTTGCATCCCGTCGCCCGCGACTCCGGACCGTTGTTTATCCGTGCTTATCCGTGTTTATCCGTGTCAAACGATCACCGGCGTTTGAACCGGAAAATCATTGGCGTGGAGCGGTGAACGGTCACCATCGAACACGGATGAACACGGATGAACACGGATCGGAATTCATCCCGGCGACCGCGCGCGGCACACCCGCCTTCCTCCGCGTCCTCTGCGTTCTTCCTCTGCGTCCTCTGCGTTTGATTATTTTTAACGCCGAGGACGCCGAGGTGCGCGGAGGTAGGCCGGGAAATTCGTCAGCGCCCGGCGTTGCATCCCGTCGCCCGCGATCCCGGCCGTTTCGGGGTTTTCACCCATCGGGAATTCCGGCTTTCCGTATCACTTGCAGGATTTTGTGCAAGGGAGCTCAGGCGCCGGGGCTCTTTTGCGCCAGGTGCACATAGGCGCGGCGGCGGCGGACCGAGGGTTGCGGTTGGCCGGCATAGATCTCTTTCGTCGCCTCGGCCATGACCACGCCGGCGAAGGCGGTAAACCAGCGCTGGCCGATCTCCTCCCAGGCGGGCGCCGACGACAACACCATCCGCGAGCGGGTCGGCGGCACGTAGAGGGCGGCCGAGGACTGCACCGGCGTGAACATGGTTTCGCGCAGCAACCGCGTGATCTGGCCCGTGGAATAGGGCAGGCCATGGCCGAAGGGGGTGCGCTCGAAGCGGGCCCAGATGCCGCGCCGGTTGGGCACCACCACCAGCAGGCGGCCGCTGTCCGAGAGCACCCGCCAGATTTCCCGCATCATGGGGCGCACCCTTTCGGTGCATTCGAGCGCATGCACCAGCAGGACGCGGTCCATGGACAGATCGGGAAGGGGCAGCTCCACCTCGTCGGCCAGGGCCGTCAGCCCGTCGCCGTCGGCCGGCCAGCGCAACACGCCCTGCATGGCGGGCATGGCCGCCAGCACCCGCTCGGCCTCGGCGCGGAAGGGGGCGAGATAGGGCGTCGCGAAACCCAGGCCGAGCACGGTGAACCCCCGCACGTCGGGCCAGTGGGCGCGGATCCGGGTGCGGATCATGCGCCGCGCCGCCGATCCCAGGCTGGTGGCGTAGAAATCGCGCAACTCAACGGCGTCCGTCCACATGGCGGGCACGAGCATATAACACAAGCGGGCCGATTGGCACCGTCCCCCAGCCCGTCCCGGCCGGACCCCACCGCCGGTCCCCCGGCGGGGTCGTGGCCCGGTTCGAAATCCTGCCGAACCAAAGCCCCGAACGTCCGCTCTTGACGGGTCATGTCCGCCTTACGCCCAACGGCAGACATCGGCGCAGGGTCATCGGCGCTTCTGCACCTGACCCGTTGCGGTCATAGTGCGCCTGGAATGGGGAACGGCACCTTGCGGACAATACCGGTCGTTCCGAACGGTTTGACATTCTACGCGGACCCACGTCAGGCTTCGCTTCTCTGTCTGACGGTGTCGTAGCGCGACACGACTCCCTTGCGAAAACGGAGCAAGTCGTGTTTCTCCTCCGAGGGCGCTGGCACTGACCGCACGGCTGGCGATCGGAGTCACCATGTCAATTCCGGCGTACGCCTGGGATATGTCACGGAAAAGTCTCTTTCCGTCAATGTTGGGCGAGAGCCACGCTAAATGGAGGAAACGATGGAACCGTTGAAGGACGCCAGCCATCTCTATGAAGTCGAGCGCCGGGCCTGTCATTTAGAGCGTCCCGGCTTCCGCATTAACGAACTCCAAATCTCGCCGACTCAAAACGTGCCTTGGCATTACCACAGCAATATCCGGGACACGTTCTACGTCATCGAAGGACACCTCAGGATCTTCCTGCGCGAACCCAAGGAGGAGGTACGCCTCGGCCCCGGTGATATCTATCCCGTGGAACCGCGCCGTCCGCACCTCGTCACCAATGGTGGGGACCGCTCGACGACCTTCCTCGTACTACAGGGTGTCGGTGAATACGATTACGTCCCGCTCGTGTAGAACCTCGTGGAAGAGCCGGGTGCCCCGCGCCGCCTAGCTCCGGCATGCAGCCGACGCCTACAAGCTTTAGGTGCTTCTTGGGGACTGGTATTGAGTGTCTGGTTTGGGTCCATGCTGTGTGAAATCCCCGGTCGGAAGAGCGTCGGCGCAACAATAGATTGGGCAATAGCGGACGCGTGAATCATAATTGCCTGCGACGGCAGTTACGCGAATCAATGTTGCGCGCCCGGGCCTCGAAGATAGTTTTCACACAGCCTGGACCCGAAGGAGACATTCACTAAATTGAGCTTTTGAGGAGGCTGAAAACCAGGGGTTTACGGAGAGGTCATTAAAAATCAATCGGCGCCGGGGTACCGTGGTGCCTCACCAAGGCGCTCGAACACCTTGGCGGTGCTTATCACCCGGAGAAACGCTCCATGCGCGGTTCGCGCAACACCTGATCCTCCGATCCGCCGTCGCCGCCCCCGCATGGGTCAGCGCGAGCGCAGCTTCGGATCGAGGGCGTCGCGCAGCGCGTCGCCGAACAGGTTGAACCCGAAAACGGCGATACTGATGGCGACACCCGGCCACACCGCCAACCACGGCGCGCTCTCGGCATACTCCTCGGCGCCACCCTGCAGCATCAGCCCCCAGGCCGGTGTCGGTTCCGCGACACCGAGGCCCAGATAACTCAACGACGCCTCCAAAAGGATGGCCTGGCCGACGAAGGTCGAGAACATGATGAGGAACGGCGCCATGACGTTGGGCACCATGTGGCGGAGGATGATCCGCGCATGGCCGAAGCCCAGCGCGCGCGCCGCATCCACGTAGGGAATCTCGCGAATGGAGAGCGCGTTGGAACGCACCACCCGCGCGCACTGCGGGATGAAGGGAATGGTGATGGCGATGATGAGGTTTTCCAGCCCGGGCCCGAAAATGGAGACGATGGCCAGCGCCATGATGATCAGCGGGAACGCCAGGAACACGTCCATGACGCGCTGGAACAACAGGTCGAAACGGCCGCCGAAGTAGGCGCTGGCAACGCCCAGGACCAAGCCGCTCACGGCGCCCACGGTCGCCGCCGTGAAACCGACCATCAACGCCGTCCTGGCGCCATAGATGATTCGGGTCAGCACGTCGCGGCCGAACTGGTCCGTGCCCATCCAATAGACGGCGTCGGGCGGCAGCAGCATATCCTCGAAATTGTTGAGCTCCGGATCGTAGGGCGCAATCAGATCGGCGAAAACGGCCATCAGGATCATCGCCACGACGACAACGAGCCCGGCGGCGCCCAAGGGATACTTTCGCATCCAGCCGCGCGCGAGAACCGGCCACGGCTTGCGTGGAACGGCTTCGTCGAATTCAGCCTCGACGGGAGCTTCCGATGCGACGGCCATCATTAAATTCCCTCAACCCTGCCCATACGCGTGGCCATACCCCTGAAAGCGGCCATTTGGAAGGTGGCCGCCACACGTCTCCTTCCGACCCCAAGCGGAATGGGACTCCACCGGACCAATCGAGACACCGATGGAACCCTAACAAACCGGTCCGCGGAAACCAACCGCCCGGCCGCATTGCATTGTCCGTTCCAACGGGTACCCTGGGGCGGGGACATATCAACCGACGGAGAAAGGCCATGCCCAAAAACAAGCGCCCGAACCGGAAGTCCGGCGGCAGGAAAACCGCCAAGCGGACCGCCGCCGGCAAGACCCAAAGCGGCCGGGCAGAGGCCGGCGGCGGCGTCCCCGACGTGAAAGGTGCGAAGTCCGTCGCCAAAACCTACGGCTCGCGGAAATCCTCGCTCTCTCCCATCGGTCCGGCCATGCACCGGCGCTCGGCCCGCAATCGGTGACCGGCGCCGCCGTTTCCGTTCCCAGCGCTCCTTTTCGATGTGTGTATAAGTGACCGCGGCTATGACCAGCACGCCGCCGGCCACCGTGCAGACCGGCATCAACATCAGGAACGGCGCCACGCGGCCCAGCGGGGAGACCGGAAATCCGCCCGCCGAGGCCATTCGGGAAACCCCGGGCTGCCGAGCTTCATCCTCGGGTCCGCTTGTGGCCATACCCGGGCTCGATCAGCGCACCGGAACGACCACCGCCTTCATCCGCTAAGCCGACATTCGAGCCCGCTTTGCGCTTTCGGCGCATCGAATTTCAAACCGAGACATTACCCCCGGCGGGCCGCCCTGGCATGCCCCCGGGCCGTGGTGCTACTCTCTGTATCCCGTGATCCCGCCCTATTTTCCCGAGGAGCCGCCATGAAACTGCGTTTTTCCCCGACCTCGCCCTACGTGCGCAAGGTCACCGTCACCCTCATCGAAACCGGCCTCGAGGACAGGGTCGAGCGAATCCCCACCAGGGTCTGGGACCCCGAAACCGACATCGCCACGGTCAACCCCCTGGGCAAGATCCCGGCCCTCGTCACCGACGACGGCGAGGTGCTTTTCGACTCACCCGTGATCTGCGAGTACCTGGACAGCCTCCATGACGGGGACAAGCTTTTCCCGGCCTCGGGCGCGCCCCGGTGGCGGGCGCTCAGGCTGCTCGCCCTGGGCGACGGCATGACCGACGCCGGGGTCCTCAAGCTGTTGGAGAGCCGCCGGCCCGAGGCGTTCCAGTACGACAAATGGGCGCACCGCCAGGGCACCGTGATCGGGCGCGCCATGGACGCCCTCGAAGGCGAACTGGAGCGCCTCGACGGCCCGCTCACCATCGGCCACATCGCCGTCGCCTGCTCCATCGGCTGGCTCGACCTGCGGTTCCCGGACCCGGACTGGCGCACGGACCGCCCCGGCCTCGCCGAGTGGTTCGAGAAATTCTCCGAGCGTCCGTCGATGACGGCGACGGTGCCGAAAGAGGCGGCGTGAGGGGCGGACGGAGTTCCGGGCCCGCCCCCCCCTCAGGCCATGTACTGGCCGCCGTTGACCGAGAGGGTGGACCCGGTGATGAAGCCGGCCTCGTCGGCGGCGAGGAATACGACGCACCGGGCGACCTCTTCCGGCTCACCCAGGCGGCCGACCGGAATGTAGGCAAGGATCTTGGTTTTCAGCACCTCTTCGGGCACGGCGCGCACCATTTCGGTGCCGATGTATCCGGGCGCAACGGCGTTCACGGTGACGCCCTTGGCGGCGTTCTCCAGGGCCACCGCCTTGGTGAAGCCGATGATCCCGGCCTTGGCGGCGGAGTAGTTGGACTGGCCGAACTGGCCCTTCTGGCCGTTGATCGAGCCGATGGTGATGATGCGCCCGAAGCCGCGCTCGCGCATGCCCCCGATGACGGCGCGGGTCATGTTGAAGACGCTGTTCAGGTTGGTGCCGATCACCGCCGACCATTGTTCCTCGGTCATCTTGTGGAGCGTCGAATCCCGGGTGATGCCGGCGTTGTTGGTCAGCACCTCGACCGGGCCCAGGTCGGCCTCGATCCTGGCCACGGCGTCGGCGCAGGCGGCGAAGTCGCCGACATCGAACTTGTAGACGGGAATGCCGGTATCGGCGGTGAAGGCGTTCGCGGCGTCGTCGTTGCCGGCGTACGTCGCCGCCACGGTGTGGCCGGCGTCCTTCAGGGCCTCGGAAACGGCGCGGCCGATGCCGCGGGTGCCGCCGGTGACGATCGCTACACGGCCCATTCTATCCTCCTGTTTTTTTTAAAGCCGTTCGACGAAATGTGTGCCGACTCAGCCGCGCTCCACGCACATGGCGATGCCCATGCCGCCGCCGATGCACAGCGTCGCCAGTCCCTTCTTGGCGTCGCGCCTCTGCATCTCGTGCAAAAGGGTAATCAGGATGCGCGCCCCCGAGGCGCCGACGGGATGGCCGATGGCGATGGCGCCGCCGTTGACGTTCACCCTGTCGGTGTCCCAGCCCAGGTCCCGGTTGACGGCCAGGGCCTGGGCGGCGAAGGCTTCGTTGGCCTCGATCAGGTCCACGTCGTCGGCTTTCCAGCCGGCTTTCTGCAGGGCGGCGCGGCTGGCCGGGATGGGGCCGGTGCCCATGATCGCCGGGTCGACGCCGGCGGTGGCCCACGAGACGATGCGCGCCAGCGGCGTGATCCCGCGTTCGGCGGCGGCGTCCGCCGTCATCACCACCACGGCGGCGGCTCCGTCGTTGATGCCGGACGCATTGCCCGCCGTCACCGTGCCGTCCTTGGCGAAGGCGGGGCGCAGCTTGGCAAGGGATTCAGCCGTCGTGCCGTGCCTGGGGTATTCGTCCGCATCGACCACGGTTTCGCCCTTGCGGGTCTTGACGGTGACGGCGACGATCTCGTCCTTGAACCGGCCGGCCCGTTGGGCGGCTTCGGCTTTCTGTTGCGAGGCGGCGGCGAAGGCGTCCTGGTCCTCGCGGGTGAGCTGCCACTTCTCGGCCACGTTCTCGGCGGTGACGCCCATGTGGTATCCGTTGAAGACTTCCCACAGGCCGTCCCTGATCAGGGTGTCGACAAGCGGGTTGTCGCCCATCTTGGTGCCGTCGCGCAGATGCACGCAGTGGGGCGCCTGGCTCATGCTTTCCTGGCCGCCGGCGACCACGATGTCGCTGTCGCCTAGCTGGATCGCCTGAAAGCCGAGCGCCACCGACCTGAGGCCAGACCCGCACAGCTGATTGATGGTATAGGCGGTCCTCTCCACCGGGATGCCGGCGCCGACGGCCGCCTGGCGGGCCGGGTTCTGGCCGGCGCCGGCGGTGAGGATCTGCCCCATGATGACCTCGGAGACGTCGTCGGGCTCGACCTTGGCCCGGGCCAGGGCCTCGGTGATGGCGACGATTCCCAGATCGTGGGCGGGGAACGAGCTCAGGGCGCCGTTGAAGGACCCGACAGGCGTGCGCGCGGCGGCGGCGATGACGACGTCGGTCATTGGATGTCTCCTCGATCAAGATCGGCGGCGGTTGGTGCGCGGCGTGGCGGCCGTTATAGGGCCGCCCGGACGCCGAAACAAGGGACGGAATGCTGCACCGCAAAAAAATTCTCAGCTCATGGCCGCCTTCAGCCAGCGCGCCAGGGGTGCGTACAGAATCGTCGCCGCGCGGCCACCGGCGACCATGCCGATATGGCCGGCGCCAAGCACCCGGCGCTCCGCCCGCGGCAGGGCATCGGCGAGCGGCGCCGCCGACGCGGGCGGCACGATGTGGTCCTTGCCCGGGATCATCACCAGCGACCGTGCCCGCACCTCGGCCGGCAGCACCGGCCGCCCGGCGATGCGCCAGGCGCCGCGCGCCGGCCTGTTTTCCACGTACCAGCCGACCAGGCATTCGTGCGCCACCGGCCCGGCCAGGGGCACCCCGTCGTTGAGCCAGTCCTCGAGGACGACGAAGTGGCGGGCCTTTTGCGAGCCCCCGTCGAGGGCGGCGAACCGTTGGAACTTGCGCGACGTGAGATAGGGGTCCAGGCTCATGAACATCGCCTGCAGGACATCCACCGGCAGGACGCCGAGTCGCTCGATCATCATGGCCACCTGGGGCGCCATGGCCCTGAGCAGGCGGATCTTGCCCGACTGGCCGGCGTGGAAATCCCACGGCGTGCCCATGAGGGCGAGAGCGGCGACGCGGCAGGGCTGGCGCTGGGCCAGCGCCAGGGCCAGCAGACCGCCCATGCAGTAGCCGATGACGCCGGCCGGCCGGCCGGCCAGGTCGACGGCCGTGGCCAAGGCCGCTTCCAGACGCCCGGCGACGTAGTCCGACAGCGTGAAGGCCCGCTCCGCCGCGCCGGGGGCGCCCCAATCCACCAGAAACGGCCGGAACCCGCGCGCCGCCAGGGTGCGCACGAGGCTGCGTTTTTCGGTAAGATCCAGGATGTAGGCCCGGTTGATCAGCGACGGGACGACCACCAGGGGGACGGCGCCGGCCCCCGTCGCCGCGCCCGCGCCGTAGTCGAGAAGCCGCGTCGATCCCTCGCTCCACACGACGGGCGGATCGGCCGGCCGCGCCCGGCGGGCGTGGTGGCGGTAGGCCCGC
>JADFHR010000314.1 GCA_022567015.1 Pseudomonadota bacterium | reverse complement strand
GCGTATGCGGCCCGTCGGAGGGCGTCGAAAAGTTTCGACGATGCGCCGCATCGCCTGAAACTTTCCTCCTGCCCGACGAGCCGCCTACGCGATCTCTATGAGTCATGATCAGCGACCCTTGGTATAATGTATGAGGGGTACAGGGTTGACAGCACGGCGGTTTCGACCCAAAAGACGCGAAAAGACGATTACGCGTACCTCCTGTTAAGATTAAGGGTACTAGTGTAAACTTGGCCCACGGTGGCCGGATGCGATAAAGGCATCGTAGGAATCAAGGAATGTTTGGCCTGACAACGGATCAGCGAAGGTTGCCGGTGAAGACGGCATCGCGCCGCGCCGCCGCGGTCCCTGTGGCGGCGCTGCTGACGGTGCTGCTGGCGGCGTCCTGCGTGGCCGGCAGTCCCGACGGCACGAACCCGGCGGCCGTGAAAGGCTCCGTCGATCCCGGCGCGTCGCTGACCGGGAATTATCTCGCCGGGCGCCATGCCCAGGCCCGGGGCGACCTGTCGGCGGCCGCCGATTTCCTCGGCGCGGCGCTGAAACAGGCCCCCGACACGCCGAACCTGTTGCGCCGGACCTTCGTGCTGACGGCCATGGAGGGCCGCATGGAGGACGCCACGGCCCTGGCCCGCCGCGTCGTCGCCGCGAATGCCAAGGCCCCGATCGCCGAATTGATGGTGGTCGTCGACGACATCAAGGCGGGGCGTTTCGCCGAGGCCGAGAAGCGGCTGGCGGGCCTGCCGAAAAAAGGCTTCAACGTGGTCATGAGACCGCTGCTCAGCGCCTGGGCGCGCGTCGGCCTGGGCACGCCGGACGCGGCACTCGAGGCCCTCAAGCCCCTTGCCGGGAAAGACCGGTCCCGGGCCCTTCACGACCTTCACGCCGCCCTCATCAACGAGACGGCGGGCCACGCCGAGGCCGCCGAGAAACAGTATCTGCGCGTCGCCGACGGGCAGAACGGTCCGTCCCTGCGCGTGGTGCAGTTGCTGGGGGCCTTGTACGAGCGCGCCGGCAAGGCGGACAAGGCGACGGAGATCTACCGCAATTACCTCGACGAACAGCCGCAGACGCGCCTTCTGGGACCGGCCCTGGCCCGGGTCGAGGCCGGCACCGCTCCGGCGCTCGCCGTGGCCTCGGCGGCCGACGGCGCCGCCGAGGGGCTGTTCGGCGTCGCGTCGTCGCTCAGACAGCAGAACGCCCACGAATCGGCGCTGTTGTTCGGGCAGATGGGATTGTACCTGAGGCCGGATTTTCCGGTCATGCAAATCCTCATCGGCCAGATACTGGAATCCCAGGAACGCCTGGAAAGCGCCAACAAGGTCTACGCCTCCATCGATCCGGCGTCGCCGTTTTCGTGGGCGGCGCGCCTGCGCATCGCGTCGAACCTGAACCGGCTGGACCGCGCCGACGAAGCGGTGGAACGACTGCGCGCCATGGCCGGCGAACACCCCGACCAGGCGGAGGCCCTGATCAACCTGGGTGATATCCTGCGCGGGCGCGAACGCTACAGCGAAGCGGTGGACGCCTACGACCGGGCGATGACACGCATCGTCACCCTGGAGCGCCGCCACTGGAGCCTGCTCTACGCCCGCGGCATCGTGCTCGAACGCTCCAAGCAATGGCCGCGCGCGGAAGCCGATTTCCTGAGGGCGCTCGAGTTCGAGCCGGAGCAGCCCTACGTGCTGAACTACCTGGGCTATTCGTGGGTGGACAAGGGCCGCAATCTGGACAAGGCCCACGCCATGATCAAGAAGGCGGTGACGCTGCGCCCCCGCGACGGCTACATCGTCGACAGCCTGGGCTGGGTGCTGTACCGCTCGGGCCAGTACGGAAAGGCGGTCCGCGAACTGGAACGCGCGGTGGAGCTGCGCCCCGGGGACCCGATCATCAACGACCACCTGGGCGACGCCTACTGGAAGGTGGGACGCCGCCAGGAGGCGCGCTTCCAGTGGCGCCGGGCGCTCGGCTTCGACCCCGAGCCCGACGTCAAGGCCACCATCGAATCCAAGCTCATTAACGGGCTGGTCGAGAAAGCC
>JADFHR010000146.1 GCA_022567015.1 Pseudomonadota bacterium | reverse complement strand
CTCTGTTCGCGGCGACGGGTTCGTACGTGACGGTCTGGTGGATGACGGTGGCGCTCGCCCTGTTCGCGGCGCTGGTGCACCTGCCGATCGACGACCGCCAGGTCGTCAGGCCGGCGCAGGCGGGGTGACGCCGAACGGCAAATGCATGCCGGATACAGAGGGGTTTCCGATCGCCTGACCTCTCGCTATTACTATCCGGCGATATGGATATCCCGCGTGCAACAGGGCGAGGGTTGCCAAGGTGAGCCCGGAAAGACGGTCCGTTTTATTGTCCACTGTCGGCGGCATGATGGCCGCCTCCTACCTTCACAGCGAAGGCATCGTGGACCTGAGTTACGGGTTCGCGCGGGGCGGCTTCGCCGAGGGCGCGCTCATCGCGATGACCGGCGCCGTGACGGGCTATTTGGTTTTGCTGGCCTTCCGCAAGCTGCGGGATTTTACGACCCGCGACAAGCCGTAGTGTCCCGCTCCACAACGCCTCGCGGCACCGGTATCGCCATGAGGGGTCCCGCCGGCCGGCGGGAACGGCTCGCCACGCCGCCCCGGTCCCGGTAGCATCCCGGCAGACTGCCTGAGGAAGGTCGGGATGTTGATTTCGCCAGCGTTGGCCCATGGCATCGGTGGCGGCGGCTCAGCGGTGGGGCCGCTGATTCTGTTGGGGGTGGCCGTCGTCTGCGTTCTTGTCTACATGGGCCGGAAGGCGTGGCGCAGGCGCAGGCCAAGGGCACCGATGCGCCCGCCCGGCGATTGAGGCGCTAAACGACGAAGAGGACGGGCCGCGGCAGGCGGGCCGTCATTCGGCCTTTTTGGACGCGCCTTTCTTTTTCGCCTTCTTTTCGGATTTCACGTCAGGGGACCCGGCGTCCTTCGCTCCGCTTTTTTTCGCCTTTTTCTTGGGCGCGGGCTTGGCCGGCTTGTCCGTCCCGGCGGCGGCGGCGGCATCGCTCACGCCTTTGTCCGTTTTGTCGGGCTTGGGGACGCGCCTTTCCACCTTTTCGGTGATGCGCGCCCTCTTGCCGGTGAGCCCGCGCAGGTAATAGAGCTTGGCCCGGCGCACGTCGCCCCGGCGCACCACGTCGATGGCGGCGATGGCCGGCGAATAGAGCGGGAAGACCCGCTCCACGCCCTCACCGTACGAGATCTTGCGCACCGTGAACGACGAGTTCAGGCCGTCGTTCTTGCGCGCGATGCACACGCCCTCGAAGGCCTGGACGCGCTCGCGCGAACCCTCGACCACCTTGACGCTGACCCGCAGCGAATCGCCGGGCCGGAACCGGGGAATGGGGCGGTCCGCGGCCAGTTTTTCGACCTGTTCCTGTTCGAGTTCCTTGATCTCGTTCATGGCACACAATCCTTCGTCTTAAACGTTCCTTCGTCTTAAACATTCTCGCGCCCGGCTTCCCGGGTCTCAACATAACGGGACCACAGGTCCGGGCGGCGTTCCCGGGTAACCTTTTCGGCCTGGGTCCGGCGCCAGGCGTCGATGTTGTCGTGGTGGCCCGAGGTCAGCACCTCCGGCACCTCCCGGCCCCGCCACACCCGGGGCCGGGTGTATTGGGGATACTCCAGCAGCCCCCGTTCGAAACTTTCCTCCGCCAGCGACCGGGCGCTGCCGACAACACCGGGCAGCAGGCGCACGCAGGCGTCGATCAGCGCAATGGCCGCCGGCTCGCCGCCGGAGAGGACGAAATCCCCGAGGCTGACCTCTTCGGCTCCGCGCGCCTCGAGCACCCGTTCGTCCACGCCCTCGTAGCGCCCGCACAACAGAACCATCCCCGGCCCCTGGGCGAGACCGCGCACCCGCGCCTGGGTCAGCGGGCAACCACGCGGCGTCAGGTGAATCAGCGGCAGCCGGGAAGCCGTCTCCAACGCTCCCTCGATGGCCCGATCCATCACTTCGGCAAGCATCACCATGCCCGGCCCGCCGCCGAAAGGGGCGTCGTCCACGGTCCGGTGTTTATCGCGCGCGAAGGCGCGAATGTCCACCGTTTCCAAGGCCCAGCCCCCTTTCTCCAGGGCCTGGCCGGCCAGGGTCAGGCCCAGGGGTCCCGGGAACATCTGCGGGAACAGGGTGAGGACCTTGACGGTCCACCGGGACCCGCGCTTTTGCTCACTCATGCCTCGTCCTTTCCGGCGGGCGCGCCTTCCGCCCCGTCCTCCGGCGCATCGAGCAGACCGGCCGGCGGGTCGATCACCAGGCGTCCCCCGGCCACGTCCACTTCCGGCACCACGGCGCGGGTAAAGGGCACCATCACCACGCCGCACCGGTCCCCGGCGATTTCCAGAACCGGGCCGGCGCCGAAATCATAAACGGCGCGCACCGTGCCCAGGGCCTCGCCCGCCGCGCCGGCCGCCAGTTCGGCGCGCAGCCCGATGAGGTCGGCGTGGTAGTACTCACCCACGCCGGGCTCCGGCAGCGCCGCGCGCGGCACGTGGAGGCGCACGCCCTTGAGCGCCTCGGCGGCGTCGCGGTCCTCCACCCCTTCGATCCGGGCGACGAGCTGTCCCTTGGCGCCGCCGGTCACCCGAACCCGGAAGGAGCGACCGCCGGTTTCGTCACAGAGGGTCCCGTACCGGGCAAGGTCGGCCGGATCGGCGGTGAAACTCCTGATCCGCACCTCGCCCTTCAGTCCCCGGGGCCCGGTGACGACGCCGAGGCAAACAAGGTCGGCCGCCCGTTCGCGCCTTCGTGCCGCCATGGCACCCCGGTGTCAGCCGCCCCCTTTATCGTCGGCCGGTTTTTCCTCGACCGCGGTGTCGTCCCCGGCCTTCTCCCCCGACGGCGCTTCCGCGGGAGCGTCCTCGTCGGCCTTCGCGGCTTCCGCGGCGGGTTTGTCCTCCGCCGGGGTTTCTGCGGACGGGGCCTCGTCGGCGGCCTTAGCGGCCTCGGTGTCCGGCTCCTTGGCGGCGGCCTCGTCGGCCGGCTTGTCCTCCGCCGGGGCCTCTGCGGACGGGGCCGCGTCGGCGGCCTTATCGGCCTCGGCGTCCGGCTCCCCGGCGGCGGCCTCGGCGGCCGGCTCCTTGGCGGCCGGCTCCTTGGCGGCCGGCTCCTTGGCGGCCGGCTCCTTGGCGGCCGGCTCCTTGGCGGCGGCCTCTTTGGCTTCCTGCGCCGCCTTCGCCGCTTCCTCGGCCGCCTTCATGCGCTCCACGGTCTTCGGCCGGGGCTGGTTTTGCTTGGTCTGCTCGGGAATCGCCGGCATGTCGATGATACCGGCGTGGCCGCAAAACTTGGCGACGCGGTTGGTGGGCTGGGCGCCGACGCTGAGCCAGTGCCTGATCCGTTCCTCCTTCAGCACCACCCGCTCGGGGTGGTCCCGGGGCACCATGGGGTTGTAGGTGCCCACCCGTTCGATAAAGCGGCCGTCACGGGGGCTGCGGGAATCGGCCACCACGATGCGGTAAAACGGGCGCTTCTTGGCGCCCCCCCGGGACAGGCGGATTTTCAGGGACATTTCTCTGTTTCCATCTGTTGTTACGGACTCTCCACGCGGCTCAGCGCACGGGCGGCAGGGGCGGCATGAAGCCCGGCGGCAGGCCGCCGGCGCGGGCCATCCCCTTCTTTCCCATCTTGCCCACCTTCTTCATCATGGCGTTCATCTGCTGGTATTGCTTGAGAAGGCGGTTGACCTCCTGCACCGACGTGCCGGAGCCGGCGGCGATGCGCCGCCTGCGGGATGCGTTGAGAATCTTGGAATTGCGCCGCTCGGCCAGGGTCATGGAGAGGATCACGGCCTCCTGGCGGGCGATCGTCTTGTCATCCACGTTGGCCCGGGCGATCTGTTGCTTGAACCTGCCGACACCGGGGAGCATGCCGAGCAGGCCCTGGATGTCGCCCATCTTGCGCACCTGGCTCAACTGCCGGGCCATGTCGTCGAGGGTGAAACGGCCCTTCGCCATCTTCGCCGCCATCATTGCGGCCTCGGCCTCATCCACCGTTTCGGCCGCCCTCTCCACCAGGCCGACCACGTCGCCCATGCCGAGGATGCGTCCGGCGACGCGCTCGGCCTGGAAGACCTCCAGCGCGTCCAGTTTCTCGCCCACGCCCAACAGCTTGATCGGGCGCCCGGTGACCGCGCGCATGGACAGCGCCGCGCCGCCGCGGGCGTCACCGTCGACGCGGGTGAGGACGATGCCGGTGATTCCCACCTTGTCGTGGAACTCCCTGGCCAGGGTGACCGCGTCCTGACCGGTGAGGGCGTCGGCCACGAGAAGGGTCTCGGTGGGCCCGACGGCGTCGCGCACGGCGGCCGCCTCGGCCATCAGTTCCGTGTCGCTGTGAAGGCGCCCGGCGGTGTCCAGGATGACCACGTCGAAGCCTTCACGGCGGCCCGTCTCCATGGCCCGCCTGGCGATCGCCAGCGGCTGTTCGCCGAGGACCGCGGGGACGGTCGCGACGTCGGCCTGGCGGCCAAGGACGGCCAGCTGCTGTTGCGCCGCCGGCCGGAATACGTCGAGCGAGGCGAGCAGGACCTTCTTCTTGTCGCGCCTCTGCAGCCGCAGGCCCAGCTTGGCGCACGTGGTGGTCTTGCCCGACCCCTGCAGGCCGACCATGAGGATGGCCACCGGCGGGGTGCCCGCAAGATCGATGGCGGCGCCGTCGCCACCCAGCATTTCCACCATTTGGTCATGGACGATCTTGATCACCATCTGGCCCGGGGTGACGCTGCGCAGCACCTCCTGGCCCACGGCGCGCTCGCGGACGGCGGCGATGAAGTCCTTGACCACGGGCAACGCCACGTCGGCCTCGAGCAGCGCCACGCGCACCTGGCGCAGGGCGTCCGTGATGTCGGCTTCGGCAAACACGCAACGCGAGTGATCTCGGAACCCGGCAATATTTGCCCGTTTGCGAGCGGGTTCGTAGAAGTCGTTGAAATTGTCGACTGCAACGATTTCGTCGCCGCGAGCCAGCAAGTCCTCACACAGGGTCGAGCCAATGAAGCCCGCCGCTCCTGTCACCATGACCTTCATGAATTGCGCGTCCGCTCACTGGTTCGGTGCGCAGGTTCGCGCATCGGTTGGCCGAGTCGGGCGCAAGTATATGCGCAAATCGAGACGCTGGCTCTCTTGGAAGGGAGGCTTTCTCGCTCAGGCGAACTGGGAAGCGACCGGCCGGAGGATTTTGTCGTGGTAGTCCTCGATGGATTGGAAGAACTGTTTGGCCTCGCTCGAGTCCGCGGTAATGTCGGCGAGCACACGCACTCCCTGTCCGGCCAGCGTCTGCACGATCACCTTCATCGCGGCGGCCGAAGATTTTGCATCGGGGACCAGTACGAGCGGATCGAACTGATCGCAGCGCATTCGAAGCACCGTCAGAGGGTGAGTATCGCCACTGCCGTCGATCAGGATATCCAGCAAGGCGACCGGCTTTTCGCCTAGGCCGTGTACCCCGACGATCGTCATCGCGCGCATCCGGGTAAATTCCACGATGGTGGCCTCGGCGCCGTCGATTTCCAACGAGAGTCCTTCGGGGATCGAGCCGACGGGCACCGCCAGGCTGATTGCGCCGTCGGGAAACGAATCGTCTGCCATTTCGCTGAGATCGCCGATCTGTCCGAAGGCACTTCGGTCACTCGCTGCAAAGTGGACGTCGACGTTGGGTGTGTCTTGCTTCTGCTTCTGCTTCTGCGGCTCGGAAGATTCGGATTTGCTGGGCGCCAGGGCCGCGACCAGCATCTTCATCTCCGCACGGATCTTGTCGTCGAGATTTTTTGCGGAGAGTGCAGTTCTGGCTGCCTGGCTGGCGAGTCGGGGGTCGATTTCGGTCGCGAACCTCGCGATACTGGCGGCGAGCAACGGGGTGAGTCCGCGATTGTTCTCGTCGAGCGCTTGTCGCAGGGCGATCACGACTTCCTCTTCGCCGTGCTCCTTGCCGAGGGCTGGGAGCAGGCGCAGCAGCGTTGCGGGGTGGAGCAGCACACCGGGCGCATGCTCCCGAAGCGTTTCCCTCAGTTCGATCGCTACCGCATCCGCACCGCGTCGAATTTCTTCTTCGATCAGACGCACCAGCACGGGTGCCGCGTGATCGATTTGTCCGAGTTCGATCGCCATATGCCAGTAGGCCATCACGACGTCTCGGTTGCTGGCACGGCGTTCCACTTCGTGGTCGAGCATGTGAAAGGCCGCATCGACGTCACCCTTTGCCTTGAGATCGAGGACGCGGTTGAGATCGAAGCGCACGGCCTTGCGCAGCGCCGCTTCGGCGGCCTCCTCCTCGGAAAGCGCCATGGGCCTTTCGATGCCCAGCAGGCCCCATGCCAGGGAGAGCCCACCACCGAGCAACGCCGCCGCCGCGTGTGCGGTGTAGCCGACCGTGTTGTCGATGCCGCTGGGCAGTGCGCCCTGGGCGATCAGCGATAGCGAGGCTTCATACACCAGCCAGACACAGCCGAGCGACCAGCTGGGCCCGATCCGTTTGAACCGCTGGGGGATCGGCAGCCTGCCGAAGAAATAGATGGTTTCTTGTCTCGGACGGACCAACACCGCGGCGACGAGCCCGGCAATCAGCGCCGAGCCACCGGCCAACGCGCGCTGGCTTTCGGGTTCGCTGAACGCATAGGCGCCCGCGCTCGCGAGCACGATGAGTAAAGAAGTCAGCGCCAGCATCCACGACCCCCAGCGCTTCTCGAGCAGTGGCGCAGCCAGCATCAAGAGATACAGCGTGGCGATCAAATGCGGGATTCCCTCGTGGACGAAAACGTGTGTCAAAAATGCCGCGGCGGGTCTGTCGGCGGGAACCAGGCCGAACTGGCGAAACGGGTGCCGGGGCCCATTGCAGCGGTTGGGAACGCGCTGAGCCGCATGCTCCCCCAGTACTCCGACTTCAGACACCCGGTGCGTCGCTTCTCGCAGTTTTTCGGGGCGGCGGCGCTCGAGCCCGAGCAGCGCATGCTCCGGTGGACCGGGTTTTTTCCGGACAGCCTCGACGAGCTGTTGCGCGAGGACCGTTTCAGTGCCACGTGCAGCGAGGCGCTCATGGAGAGCTATCGCGTAGCGTGGGAACGGCCCGACACGGACAGCTCCCTCGCCCGCACCTTGGCGCTCAATTTCGAGACCTACTTGCCGGAAGATTTGTTGCTGAAGGCCGACCGGTGCTCGATGGCGCACGGCCTCGAGTTGCGATCTCCGTTCCTCGACACCTCGGTGATGGAATTTGCGGCTGGTCTGCCCGACCGCATGCGGATTCGGGGCGTGCGCCAGCGAGGCCTGAAGTGGATCTTGCGGTCCGCCTTCTCGGACTTGCTGCCCGAGCCGATCGCGCGTCGCCCCAAGATGGGCTTCGCCATACCGCTGCCCTTGTGGTTTCGGACCAGCTGGAAGGAACGCTTCGAGGATTTGGTCCTGTCCGATGGCGTGAGGCTCGGCGCGTGGCTTAACGTGGGGCCGATCCGTCGGATCTGGGCGGAGCATCAGAGGGGGCACGACCACGGCCACAAGCTCTGGGCCTTACTCACCCTAGAGACCTGGCTGCGATCCCGCTGAACGCCCGATCTCAAGGGATTGCGGCGAGCCCACCTCACGTGCACCGTTCACGTAACGGTGAAGCGTCCGCCCCCGATCAGCTGACCTCCGAACTCCATGCCCCGCCCCCGCCTCTTCTTCATCCTCGGATCGCTCGAGGCGAACGACACCGGCGAGGAGATCATCACGATCCTCGGCCGGCTGTCGCGAGCGCAGTTCGAGCCTCGAGTGGTTGCGCTCGGCGGCCAAGAGGACCTTCAAGGACGCATCGTCGAAATGAAGGTGCGTTCCTACCCGCTCGGGCTGTCCGGCGTAGTCGGCACGCTACGGGCGATCCCCAAGGTGCGAAGCCTGCTCAAAAATATGGGTGCCGAGGTCGTGCACGGGTTTGGGTCCTGGGGCGGCGTTGTGGCCCGGCTCGCGGCGCCGCGAGGTGTGGCGGTGGTGCGGACGGTCACGCGCGCTCCCACGCACGACAAAGACCTGCGAGGTCGCGTTTTACGCTATCTCGAGCGTCGCGCGAAGAAGAAGGTCGGCACGCGTTTCATCGTTCCGAACGAGGGTAGCCGGGGTCTGGCGGTACGCTCATACGGGGCGGCCGAAGGTCATGTGACCGTGCTTCCCGCGTCGATCGACGTCAGTGGAGTTCGCGATGCGGTGAGGCGCAGCGGCCGCAGCCACGCGCGCGTCTTGCTCGGAATCGAGCCCGACGAGACCGCAGTAGCGCTGCTCACGAACTTCGAGTCCCCCGCCCGCATGGATCACATTCTCCGGGGGTTCCTCACGGCGTGGACTGAGCAGCCGAAA
>JADFHR010000313.1 GCA_022567015.1 Pseudomonadota bacterium | reverse complement strand
GCCGCCCGCACCGTCGATGACCTCTGGGTTGCCATCGCCGAGGCCATCGAGCTCTTCCCTCCAGACGAATGTGCAAACTTCTTCGCCAACTCAGGGTATGAACTAAATTGATCGGAAAATGCTCTAGTTCAGCGCCGCGCAGAAGCGCTGGATGCGCGCGCAGGCCTCCTCCAGGACCTCCGTCGAGGTGGCGTAACTGACCCGGAAATGGGGCGACAGCCCGAAGGCGGCGCCCTGCACCACCGCCACTCCTTCCGCGTCCAGCAGGTGGCTGACGAAGTCGTCGTCCGTGGCGATGGTCTTTCCTTCGGGCGTGGTCCTGCCGATGGCGCCGGCGCACGAGGGGTAGACGTAGAACGCGCCTTCCGGCGTCGGGCACGAAAGCCCCTTGGCCTGATTGAGCATTGCCACGACCAGGTCCCGGCGCTCCTCGAAGGCGGAGGCGTTCCGGGCCAGGAAGTCGGTGGGTCCGTTGAGGGCCGCCACCGCCCCGGCCTGGGAGATGGAGCTGGTGTGGGTCGTGCTTTGCGACTGTACCTTGTTCATGGCCTTGATCAGGTCGACGGGGCCCCCGGCGTAGCCGACGCGCCAGCCGGTCATGCAGTAGGCCTTGGAGACGCCGTTGAGCGTCAACGTGCGCTCCATGAGCCCGGGCTCCACCTGGACCGGGGTGACGAAGGTGAATCCGTCGTAGATGATGTGCTCGTAAATGTCGTCGGTCAGCACCCAGACGTGGGGGTGCTTCATCAGCACGTCCGTCAGGGCCCGCATTTCGGCCTCGGTGTAGGCCGCCCCGCTGGGGTTCGACGGCGAGTTCAGGATCAGCCATTTGGTCTTTGGCGTGATCGCCCGTTCCAGGTCCTCCGGACGCAGGCGGAAGCCGCCCTCCACCGGACACGGGACAGACACGGGCTTGCCGTCGGCCAGCAGCGCGATGTCCGGATACGAGACCCAGTACGGCGCCGGGATGATGACCTCGTCGCCGGCATCGAGGGTCGCCATGAGGGCGTTGAAGATGATCTGCTTGCCGCCGCAGCCCACGGTGATCTGGTCGGGCGTGTAGTCCAGTCCGTTTTCCCGCTTGAACTTGTCGCAGATGGCCTGGCGCAGCTCCGGCGTCCCGGCGACGGGGGTATACCGGGTCTCGCCCCTGTCCATGGCGGCCTTCGCCGCCTCGATGATGTGCGCGGGCGTGTCGAAGTCGGGCTCGCCGGCGCCGAGGCCGATGACGTCGCGCCCCTGCGCCTTCAGGTCGCGGGCCTTCTGGGTGACGGCGATGGTGGGCGAGGGCTTGATGCGGGAAAGGCGCTCGGCGATGAAAGACATGGCGTATTCGCTATCCTTCTCTGTCGGGGAGAGTCCGTGTCCGGCGGTCGGCGGCGCACACTACGCCCGGCGGCCGGGCCGCGCAACCGGGAACCGGGGCGGGCCTTCAAGGCCCTTGGCACGGCATAGGGCGGACGCTACCTTCGCGACAACGGACGGGAGCAAGATCGGGCCGATGACCGGGAACATTGCGATACCGAGGGCGAAGGTTGGCGCCTTCTGCCGGCGCCACCACATCCGCCGGCTGTCCCTGTTCGGCTCGGTGCTCAGGGACGATTTCACGCCCGAGAGCGACGTGGACGTGCTGGTGGAGTTCGAGCCCGGACACACGCCGGGGTTCGCATTCATTTCCATACAGGACGGGTTGTCGGAAATTCTCGGCCGGAACGTCGACCTCAATACCCCGCAATGTCTCAGTCGCTATTTCCGTGACGAAGTCCTGGCCGAGGCCGAAGAACAATTATGTCGCGCCGTGACGTTCGCGTTTGCCTCCGCCACATGCTGGACGCGGCGCAAAAGGCCGTCGCGTTTTGTCGTGGGCGGACGAGGGCCGATCTCGAAAATGACGAAATTTTAGCTCTGGCACTGCTGCGCCTGTTGGAGGTTATTGGCGAGGCGGCGAGACACGTTCCTTCGGAGTTCCGCGCCCGGGCGGCGGCGATTCCATGGCGGGACATAACCGACATGCGGGATCGTCTGATCCATGCATATACCGCTGTCGACATGGACATTGTTTGGACGACCGTAACCGA
>JADFHR010000145.1 GCA_022567015.1 Pseudomonadota bacterium | reverse complement strand
CGTATGCGGCCCGTCGGAGGGCGTCGGAAAGTTTTGACGATGCGCCGCATCGCCTGCAACTTTCCTCCTGCCCGACGAGCCGCCTACGCGATCTCTATGAGTCATGATCAGCGACCCTTGGTATAAGTACTAGGATTTGCCGCGCACTCTTGGGACAAGGCGGGGACAGGGTGAAAAACGGTTACGGAACCATCGTCAAGGACCTGGTCCTGCTCGGGGGAGGGCACAGCCATGTGGCCGTCCTCAAGCGGTTCGGGATGAAGCCCCTCGCCGGCGTCCGGCTGACGCTGATCGCGCGCGACGTCCACACGCCCTATTCGGGCATGCTGCCGGGTTATATCGCCGGCCATTACGGGTTCGACGACGCCCACGTGGACCTCCAGCCCCTGGCCCGGTTCGCCGGGGCGCGGCTGTATCAGGACGAGGCCGTGGGCATCGATCTCGCCGGCCGGCGGGTGCTGTGCCGGACCCGGCCGCCGGTGCCCTACGATCTCCTGTCCATCAACATCGGGTCGACGCCGGGGATGGCCGACGTTGCCGGGGCGGCGGAGAACGCCACGCCGGTCAAGCCCATCAACCTGTTCGTCGACCGATGGAAGCGGATGAGCGAGCGCGTCCTCGCCCGCGAGGGCCCGGTGCGCATCGGGGTCGTCGGCGCCGGGGCCGGCGGCGTCGAGATCCTGCTCGCCATCCGCCACCGGCTGGGGGAGATGCTGGCCGCACGGGGCCGCGACGCGGGCCACCTGGAATTCCACCTGATCACCGATTCGGACGGCATCCTGCCCGCCCACAACGGAGCGGCCCGGGAAAAGTTCGCCCGCCTGCTCGAGGTCCGCGGCGTCCGCGTGCACACGGGACACCCGGTGGTGGCGGCGGATTCGGAAGGCGTCCGTTGCGCCAACGGCGACACCATCGCGCTCGATGAAATCCTGTGGGTGACCGCGGCCGGCGCCGTGCCCTGGGTGAAGGACACCGGCCTGGAGGTGGACGGGCGCGGGTTCGTGCTGCTCAGGGACACCCTGCAATCGGTATCGCACCCGGAGGTCTTCGCCGCCGGCGACATCGCCACCGTGGTCAACCACCCGCGCCCGAAAGCGGGCGTGTTCGCGGTCCGCCAGGGTCCGCCCCTGGCCGAAAACCTGCGCCGCGCGCTGCTCAACCGGCCCCTGAAGCCCTTCTCCCCGCAGAAAGAGTTCCTCACCATCATCAGCACCGGCGACAAGTACGCGGTGGCGTCGAAATACGACCTGGCGGTGGAGGGACGCTTCGTGTGGCGCTGGAAGGACTGGATCGACCGCCGCTGGATGCGCAAGTACAGCGAGCTTCCCGAGATGGCCGCCGACGAGACGGCCGACATCGCCCCGGGGCTGGCGGATTCCCAGGCGCTCAAGGAGCTCTCCGCCGTCGCCATGCGGTGCGGCGGCTGCGGCGCCAAGGTGGGGGCCACCGTGCTCGCCCGGGCGCTGAGCCGCATGGAGCCGGTCGAGCGCGACGACATCCTGATCGGGCTTCACGAACCCGACGACGCGGCGGTGGTCTCTGTGCCGCCCGGCAAGGTGATGGTCCACACGGTGGATTTCTTCCGCTCGTTCATCGACGACCCGTACGTTTTCGGACAGGTCGCCGCCAACCACAGCCTCGGCGACATCTTCGCCATGGGGGCCGAGCCCCAGTCGGCGCTGGCCATCGCCACCGTGCCCTACGGGCTGGAGGCGAAGGTCGAGGACGAGCTGTGCCAGATGATGGACGGCGCGCTGGTGGTGCTGAAGGCGGCCAACACGGCCCTCGTCGGCGGCCACACGTCGGAAGGCGCCGAACTGGCGCTCGGCTTTTCCGTCAACGGCCTCGCCGACAAGGACCGCATGCTGCGCAAGGCGGGCATGCGCCCGGGCGACCGGCTGATCCTGACCAAGGCCCTGGGCACGGGGACGCTGTTCGCCGCCGACATGCGCCTCAAGGCCAAGGGACGGTGGATCGAGGGCGCCCTCGACTCGATGCTGCAATCGAACCAAGAGGCGGCGCGCTGCCTGTTCGGACACGGCGCCACCGCCTGCACCGACATCACGGGGTTCGGCCTGCTCGGCCACCTGGTGGAGATGACCAGGCCTTCCGAGGTCGACGTGGAGATTGACCTGGGGGCGCTGCCGATCCTGGAGGGGGCGCTGGAAACCATCCGTCTCGGCGTGTTCAGCTCCCTGCAGCCGGCGAACGTCCGTCTGCGCCGCGCCATCCGCGACCTGGACCGGGCCAGCGCGCACGAACTCTATCCCCTGATCTTCGACCCGCAGACGGCGGGGGGCCTGCTCGCCAGCGTCCCCGGCGACAAGGCGGATGCCTGCCTGGGCGCGTTGAAGGATCTGGGGTACGGGCGCGCCGCCATCATCGGCACCGTCAGACCCGAGAGCAATCACCTGGAGCCGGTCACCCTGATCGCGTGAAACGGGCCATTAAGGCCCGCCACGCCCGGAACTCCCGGTCCGGGGTGAACAGCCGGGCCCGTTTCGCACAGTACCGGGCCAGGGTGTCCAGATACGCCCCGTCCCCTTCGGCGCGCATCAACAGGTCCCTCAGCGCCGCCGTGTCCCCGACCGGGTAGTAGCCGGGATAGTCCCGCCCCAGCAGCCCGACGGAGCCGTGGATATCCGAGGCGATCACCGGCACCCCGGCGACGGCGGCCTCGGAGATCACGTTGGCGCCGCCTTCCATCACCGAGCTCAGCACCATCAGGCGGGTCTTCGCCCATTCCCGGCGCACGGCCCAGCCGGGCACCTCGCCACGCCAGTGGTAACGCGGGTTGCGGGCCATTTCGGCGCGCGCCTTTGCGGCCCAGGTTGCGTCGACCGCCTGGCCCAGTTGAATGACCCGGAGGCGCGACGAAGCGGCCACGCGGCGGACGGCGAGCGCGGCGCGGAGCGGGTCCTTTTCGTACCGCAGGTGACCGATGACGCAGATGTCGAAGTGGCGCACGGACGGCCTGCGGGGGCCGGGCAGGGGCAGGGCCGATTGGTGGATCACGTGCAGTTTCGCGCCGAAGCGCGCCGGGATGGCTTCGAAGACCAGGTCGTGCAGGCAGACCAGGGCGTCGGCCAGGTCCATGGAGCGGAGCGTCGGCTTGGGGTGGCTTTTCTGGAAGCGGTAGATGTCGGTGCCGGTGAGGGCGACGATCAACGGGCGCCCGGGATGGCGTTCGCGGAAGCGGACGATGGACCCGGCGCTGCGCCAGGCGTGCAGGGCGACCATGGCGTCGGCCGGTTCGTCCTCGTAGGCCACGGCGACCCGCACCCGGTGCCCCAGGTCCCCGAGGATGCGGGCCCAGCGCACCGCCGTCGTGCGGTTTCCCGCGCGGGACTGTTTTTTCGCCGGGGTAATCAGGCTAATCTTCATGCGCGGACGCCGATGGACGGGGGACCATGACCGAGCCTGTGCCTTCTGCCCACCTGGCCCAGATCATGTGCGACGCACGCGCACGGACGCTGGAACTGGTGCGGGGACTGGACGACCAGCAGCTTATCGGCCCTAAGCTGGAGATCGTCAATCCTCTGGTGTGGGAGATCGGGCACGTGGCGTGGTTCCACGAATTCTTCATTCTCAGGCGCATGTACGGCCGTCCCTCCCTGCTCGCCGGCGGGGACGCCATCTACGATTCCATCCACATCGCCCACGACACCCGCTGGGACCTGCCCCTGGCGCCCCTGGACAAGATCCTGGTGTACATGAAGAACGTCCTCGAGGCCCTGCTCGAGCGTCTGGACGGCTCGGTGGCGAGCGAACAGGACAGCTACCTCTACCAGTTCACCACCTTCCACGAGGACATGCACGACGAGGCCTATACCTACACCCGCCAGACCCTGGGCTATCCCGAACCCCGGTTCCACGGGGCGCGCCGGCCGGCGGACGCGGACGCCGGCCCGCTGCCCGGCGACGTGGACGTGCCGGGCGGCACGTTCCTGCTCGGCTCCGCCCGGGATACGCCCTTCGTGTTCGACAACGAAAAATGGGCCCACCCGATCACCGTGACGCCCTTCCGCATCGCCCGCGCGCCGGTGACCAATGCCGGGTTCGCCGCCTTCGTCGATGAAGGCGGGTATGGCCGCCCGGAATTCTGGGACGACGACGGCTGGCGGTGGCGCGAAAAGGCCGGCGCCGGGCATCCCGTCTACTGGGTGGCGGACGGGCCCGGCACGTGGGCGGCGCGCCGGTTCGACGGCGTAGCCGATGCGGCGCCCGATCAGCCGGTGGTCCATGTCAACTGGTACGAGGCCGAAGCCTATTGCCGGTGGGCCGGGCGGCGCCTGCCCACGGAGGCCGAATGGGAGGTCGCGGCGACGGCCGAACCGGCCGCCGGCGGCGCCGCGCTGGGGACGCGCAAACGGCGCTTCCCGTGGGGCGACGAACCCGTGCAGGCAGGGCGCGCCAACCTGGACGGCCACGCCCTGGGCTGCATCGACGTGGCGGCCCTGCCCGACGGCGACAGCGCGTTCGGATGCCGGCAGATGATGGGCAACGTCTGGGAATGGACCGCCAGCCCCTTCGGCGCCTTTCCCGGGTTCTCGCCCGACGCCTACAAGGAGTATTCCGAGCCCCTGTTCGGCACCACCAAGGTCCTGCGCGGCGGCGGCTGGGCGACGCGGGGGCGGATGTTGACCGCCCGGTACCGCAACTTCTTCACGCCCGACCGCCGCGACGTGTTCGCCGGCTTCCGCACCTGCGCCGTGTAGGGGCCAGGGGACTCCATGACGCACCGTACCGCACTCGCCTCGTTCGAGGACCTGGCCCCCGATGACGACGACTTCCTTGCCGAGGTCCTCGAGGGATTGGCGGACGAGCCCAAGCACCTGCCGTGCAAGTTCTTTTACGACGAGCAGGGGTCGAAACTGTTCGGGCGGATCTGCGGGCTCCCCGAATACTATCTGACGCGGACCGAGACCGGCTTGTTGCGCGCCTCGGCGCCCGAGATCGCCGCCCTGGTGGGGCCGGACTGCCAACTGGTGGAACTTGGCGCCGGGTCCAGCGAGAAGGCGCGCATTGTGCTCGACGCCCTGGAGCGGCCGGCGGCCTTCGTCGGCGTCGACATTGCGTGCGACGTTCTCGTCGAAGCGATGGCGGCGCTGGCGGCGGACCTGCCACACCTGGCGGTGCACGCCGTGTGCGCCGATTACACCAGGCCCTTCCCGGTGCCCGCGGTCGAGGGGCTGAGCGACCCGAAACGCGTGGTTTTCTTCCCGGGATCGACGTTGGGCAACTTCACCCCCGATCGGGCGGTCCGGTTTCTCGCCACGGCGGCCAAGGTGGCCGGGCCCGGCGGCGCCATGCTGATCGGCATCGACCTCAAGAAGGACGCCCGTATCCTCGACGCCGCCTACAACGACGCCCAAGGCGTCACCGCGGCGTTCAACATGAACCTGCTGGCCCGCGTCAATCGGGAGCTGGGCGGGACTTTCGCCCTTGACGCCTTTCGCCACCACGCCTTTTACGACGCCGCGGAGGGCCGCATCGAGATGCACCTGGTCAGCCTGAAGGACCAGGTGGTCGGCGTCGCGGGCACGGAATTCCGCTTCCGCGAGGGCGAGACCATCCACACCGAGAACTCGTACAAGTACGCCATCCCCGAGTTCCAGGACATGGCCCGAGCCGCCGGCTTCGTCCCGGTTCAGGTATGGACCGACGAAAACGACCTTTTCAGCATCCACTACCTCGCGTCCGGTGCCGGGACGTGAAACGGGAACCCATGGCCGCCGTCGCCGCGCCTTTCCCCGCGATCAAGGCTTTTTGTCCGTCCCCCGCATAGGGTTGCCGGGGGGACACCCCCCTGTCCCTGCGGGCGCGGGGGCCGCCTTTTCCGCTGGTAACCGAATATTCGCAATTTTATTTTATACCCGGCCTTGCCGTCGGGCGGAGAGGCAATACATGCCAAAGAGCCGGCTCGGCGCGGTAGGCATGACGGCGCACGTGTGACCGCCATGATCCTGTCATAAATTTATGATCTGATTTTTGTTCCGCGCCGCGTGAATACATTGACCCGAATAAACAACGTGTTAAATATTGTCTGTAAGGCAAGGGATGAACGGGAGAATCCCGTGACAACAAGGGCCTCCAAGTCCGCGGGCGCGAAGGGCGCGGCCCTTCGGACGGCGGTCGGACGGCGGACGGTGCTGAAGGGCGCCGCCGCGGGCGCGATTCTCGGCATGGGGCCGTGGATCGTCAAGGACGCCTTTTCATCCTCGGGCGAGCTCAACATCCTGATGTGGTCGGACGGCCTGGTCAAATCCGTTGCCGACGGGTTCACGCGCAAGACGGGCATCACGATCAAGCACACGCCTTTCGGTTCCAACGAAGAACTGATCAACAAAATGAAGGCAACCGGGGGCCGGGGCTTCGACCTTATCAGTCCCACGTCGGTGCGCATGTTGCAGTGGAAGCCGCTCGGCCTGTTGCAGCCCTGGGACATGAGCCGGGTGCCGACGGAGCGCATCATAGGGCCCATGCTCCAGGCCTCGATCAAGGCCGGCACATGGGACGGCAGGAACCACCACCTGCCGTTCCTGTGGGGCAGCGAGGCGTTGGCGTGGCGCACCGACAAGTGGTCCAGGGAATACAAGGACCTGTCCTACGGCGATCTCTATATTCCTGAGATGAAAGGCAAAATCATGGGACGCCCCCACTCCATGATGCTTGCCATCGGCCTCTATCTGGACCGCATCGGCGAGTTGCCGTCGAACCGCATGTTGGACGCCTACAAGGACGAGGACACCATGCGCGGCATCTGGGGTAAGATCACCAAATTCGCCATCGCGCACAAGCCCTGGCTGAAGCAGTTCTGGAACGACGCCGAGGCCCAGACCCGCGGATTCACGCAGAACGGCGTCGTTCTCGGCCAGACCTGGATCGGACCGCCGCTCAGGCTCAAGAACGAGGGCGAGCCGATCGTCTACATGACGCCGCAGGAAGGGGCGCTGGGCTGGATCGACGGACTATCGATTCCCGTCGGGGCGGAGCACACGGATCAGGTTTACGCGTTCCTCGACTACATTTACACGGCGGAAGTCGGCGCCACCCTGGCCAACGAGACGAGTTACAACAGCGTCAGCGTCGGCGCCGAGAAGCTCCTGAAACCGCGGGCCAAGAAAAACTTCGCCGAGGCGTACCCCGAAGACGCCCTCGAGCGGATGTGGTGGTGGCCGCCCGAAGCCCCCTGGTACGCCGACCTCCGGGCCGGGTACCGCGACAAGTTCATCGCCGCTTAGCGCTCACGGCCACTGGAAAGTGGACCGGCGGTGCGCACCCGCGCCCGGTTCCGTGCGACCCTTTGCGCGCCCCGTTCATATTTTCGAGAGGCAGGGAAGTCTTCCCTTGATTTCTGAGCGGCCTCAGGCAGTCTTGACGGTGACCCGGCCGGCGGGGCTGGCACGGGGAGGTGAACTGTGCACGGAAGAAGCGCAGAACGGTAACGAAAAGGCTGCGGGGAGCGAAAAATGTTGACGCGACGGGACATCCTGGCGGGCTGTATGACCCTGGCGCTGGTTCTTGCGGCCTTCCCCGGCCATGCAGCCACTGCCCAGGAGGAAGCGCGGCAGCTCATCGAGTCTCTTGCCGACAAGGCGATCGCGGCGCTGACGGTGAAATCGGTCCCCCGCGCGGAGAGGGCGAAGCGTTTCCGCGTTCTCCTGCATGAACACTTTGCCGTGAAGACCATCGGGCGATGGGTGATGGGCCGCTATTGGCGCAAGGCGACCGATGGGGAACGCACGGAGTTCCTGAATCTTTTCGAGAACCTGCTGGTGTCCATCTACGTGGACCGCTTCGCCAATTATGCAGGTGTCACCCTGATGATCACCAAGACGGCCACCAAGGGCGACACGGATATCATCGTGTATTCGAAGATCCTGCGGCCCGACGGTAGCCCGCTGGCGCGGGTCGACTGGCGCGTGCGCAAGCGCAAGGGCGAGCACAAGATCATCGATGTCATGGTGGAAGGGGTGAGCCTGGGCCAGACCCAACGGTCCGAAGTGGCCTCCGTCATCCGCAGGAACGGCGGCAAGATTCAGAATCTCCTCGACGAAATGCGCAAAAAAGTTTTCAACGGCAACGCCTGACCGCGGGCATGCCCGCCGCGACACACCTTCCATGACCGTCGCCACGCCGCTTTCCGTAGAGACACCGTCGGGCAAGGATGTGGCCTACGAGAACTTCCCCGTCGGGTCCTGGTTGTTGCCGGCCCGGCTGCGTCCCCACGTGGCCATTTTCTACGATTTCGCCCGCGGCGCCGACGATATCGCGGATAATCCGGACCTGCCGCCGGAGGAGAAGGTGGCGCGGCTGGACGGGTTCGAGGGCGCGTTGCTCGGCCGCGACCGGGAAA
>JADFHR010000144.1 GCA_022567015.1 Pseudomonadota bacterium | reverse complement strand
GCACCACAAGCGGCGCGCGACGACGCCGGGGGCCGCGGGGGCGTCCCCCGCATATCGTAGCCGGGGGGGCACCCCCCTTGTCCCCCCGGAAGCCTCGCAACGCCGCCCTTCGGGTCGCTTTTCCCGTTCCCCGGGGGTCGCGGGGGCGCCCCCCGCATACGGTGTCGGGGGGACACCCCCCGGTGGCCCCCCGGGGGTCGCGGGGGCGCCCCCCGCATACGGTGTCGGGGGGACCACCCCCCGGTGGCCCCCCGGGGCGTCGGGAAGGCTTTCCGATGGGCCGCCATCGCCTGCGCCTCCCCTCCTGCCGAGGAAACGGGAAAAGCGATCGTAGGGGTGCACTTTAGCTGATACAGGCCACTAGGGGTACAGCCGCTGCCTTGTCCAACCCGCGCCGTCGCGATGGTACACCACGCGGTCGTGCAAACGGAACGGCTGCTCCCGCCAAAACTCGATGAGCTGCGGAACCACCCTGAAACCGGACCAGAAATCGGGCCGGGGCACGGTTCCCACGTGGAACTTGGCGGTGTACTTGGCCATGCGCGCCTCCAACCGGAAGCGCCCTTCCAGGGGATGGGACTGCCTGGACGCCCATGCCCCGATCTGGGCGCCGCGCGGGCGGGTGGCGAAGTAGGCATCGGCCTCGGCGTCGTCCACCCGCTCCACCGTCCCTTCGACTTGGACCTGCCGCTTGAGCGATTTCCAGTAAAAACACAACGCCGCGCCGGGATTGGCCGACAGGTGGTCCGCCTTGCGGCTTCCCAGGTTGGTGTAAAAGGTAAAGCCGCGCTCGTCCACGCCCTTGAGCAGCACCATGCGCGCCGACACCGCCCCGTCGGGCGTGACGGTGGCCAGGGTCATGGCGTTGGGATTGTTGGGCTCGGACCGTTCGGCGTCGGCCAGCCAATCCTTAAACAGGCCGATCGGGTCCTCGCTTGTAGTGACAGTCATGGTGTCCTTGCGTTAATATCTCGAAAAGGCTTTCACGATACCGTGGGGTCGGGGCCCGGTGTCTTCCTTCCACAGACTAGCTTCCACAGGCTAGGGAAGGTTTGTGTTTTCGAATTGTCAAGGAACAGCTGAACCGAGGTACGGAATTATGGACATCAAGCGCATCGCCTCTGTTGCTTTTGCCGCCTTGTTGCTCGCGGCCTGCGCAGACTACCAGAACCGCCCGAAACAGGCCGGCGGCACCCTTATCGGCGCCGGCCTTGGCGCCCTCGTCGGCTCGCAGATCGGCTCGGGCAGGGGACAGCTCGCCGCGGTGGCGATCGGCGCCCTGGCCGGCGCTTTTCTCGGCAGCGAGATCGGCAAGTCCCTGGACAAGGCGGACCGCCTGTACGCGCAACAGGCCCAGAAAAAGGCCTACGCGGCGCCGATCGGCGAGACCATCGCCTGGAACAACCCCGATTCGGGGAATTCCGGCACCTTCACGCCGACCCGTGACGGAACGAACACGGCGACCGGCGAATATTGCCGCGAGTATCAGACCACGGTCAACGTCGGCGGCAAGACCGAGTCAGCCTATGGCACCGCGTGCCGGCAGCCCGACGGGAGCTGGCGAATCACCAAATAACGCGCCCAGGCGGCGGAACGTCCGCCGGCGGACGCTTCTGTATTCCGCGGCTGCGGCGGCGGGCGTTTACCGCGTCCGCCGGCCGGCCTGAATGACCGGCCGGTACGACATACCCGGCGTCCCGCGGAACGCCGGCGAAGATCGAATGACGAAGGCATAGCGCACCGGTGCGGCGCCGACACCTCCCACACGTTGACGGCGAATTTCCTCGAGGCCGCCGGCGAAAACCGGTCGGGGCGCGGGAACAGGGCCCTGCCCGGCTATTGCCTTTCCCTGGTTTCGTGTAGGATGCCGCCACCTTGTCCGGCAACGGACGAATTTTTTTGACCACCGCATGAGGATTCGATGAGCCAACCGGCGCCGCTGATGGCGGGAAAACGGGGCCTGATCATGGGCGTTGCCAACGACCGTTCCATCGCCTGGGGGATCGCAAAGGCGGTGCACGGCCACGGCGCCGAACTCGCCTTTACGTATCAGGGAGAGGTGTTGCACAAGCGCGTGGCGCCCCTGGCCGATTCGCTGGAATCGGAGATCGTAATGCCCTGCGACGTCACCGACATGCCCAGCATGGACGCCGTCTTCGACACCCTCCGCGAACGCTGGGGCCGGCTGGACTTCGTCGTCCACGCCATCGCCTATTCGGACAAGGAAGAATTGAAGGGCAAGTACATCGACACCTCCGCCGGCAACTTTGCCAAGACCCTGAACATCTCGTGCTATTCCTTCACCGCGCTGTGCCAGCGCGCGGTGCCGTTGATGACCGAGGGCGGAAGCCTGCTCACCCTGACCTACGTGGGCTCGCGGCGGGTGACGCCGCATTACAACGTGATGGGCGTCGCCAAGGCGGCGCTGGAAGCCAGCGTGCGCTACCTGGCCGAGGACCTGGGCCGGCAGAACATCCGGGTCAATGCGATTTCCGCCGGGCCCATGAAAACCCTGGCCGCTTCCGGCATCGGTGATTTCCGCTACATCCTAAAGTGGAACGAGTACAACTCGCCGCTCAGGCGCAATGTCACGCTCGACGATCTCGGCGGCGCCGGACTGTACCTGTTGAGCGACCTCTCCACCGGAGTCACCGGAGAGACACACTACGTGGACTGCGGGTATCACATCGTCGGCATGAAAGCGGTCGACGCACCCGATATCACCACGGTATGACGGTGTAGGGCGCCCCGTCGAAGACGTTTGCGTCCCCGGAAATCCGCCCGGGCCGGCGCCGCGGCCGTCCATAGAGCCAGCGACACACGCACAGGAAATCCGACTCCCATGTCCGGCAACACCTTCGGCCACCTGTTCCGGTTCACCACCTTCGGCGAGAGCCACGGCGCCGCCCTCGGCTGCGTCGTCGACGGCGTGCCGCCCAGGATCCCCCTCGCCGAAGACGACATCCAGGTGCACCTGGACCGGCGCCGGCCCGGCGGATCCCGCTACACCAGCCAGCGCCGCGAACCCGATCGGGTGAAGATCGTCGCCGGCGTGTTCGAGGACCGCACCACCGGCGCGCCCATCGGGCTCATCATCACCAACGAGGACGCCCGGGCCAAGGACTACGACGCGATCAAGGACAAGTTCCGCCCCGGGCACGCGGATTACACCTACCTCCAGAAGTACGGCGTTCGCGACCACCGGGGCGGCGGGCGGGCCAGCGCCCGCGAAACCGCCATGCGCGTGGCCGCCGGCGCCGTCGCCCGCAAGGTCCTGGGCGGCGGGGTCGCGATCCGCGGCGCCCTCATCCAGATGGGACCGCACCGGATCGACCGCGGACGCTGGGACTGGGAGGAGGTGGAAAACAATCCCTTCTGGTGCCCCGACGCGGAAACGGCAAAGGAATGGGAGACCTTCTTGGAAGGCGTGCGCAAAGCGGGCTCGTCGACGGGCGCGGTGATCGAGGTGGTGGCGGCGGGCGTTCCGGCGGGCCTGGGGGCGCCGGTCCTGGACAAGCTGGACGCCGACATCGCCAAGGCCCTGATGAGTATCCCGGCGGTCAAGGGCGTCGAGATCGGCGCCGGCTTCGCCGCCGCCGAACGCTCGGGGCCGGAGAACTCCGACGAGATGCGCATCGGCCCCGACGGCAAGGCGACGTTTCTGTCCAACAACGCCGGCGGCATACTCGGCGGCATATCCACCGGCCAGGACATCGTCGCCCGCTTCGTCGTCAAGCCCACCAGTTCCGTCTCCATTCCCCAGAAGACCATCGATACCCACGGCCAGGAGGTGGAGATCGCCACCAAGGGCCGCCATGACCCGTGCGTGGGCATCCGCGCCGTCGCCGTCGGCGAGGCCATGGTCGCCTGCGTGCTCGCCGACCACCTGCTGCGCCACAAGGCCCAGTGCGGGGGGTGATGCCCCGTCGGCCGACGACAACCGGATCCCTATCCTCCCGATATCCCGACCCGCGCCCGTTCAAAGACCGGCCCGGAGTCCCTGCCGGCCGGGGGGCACCGTTCGATTGCCCATAAATTTACTTAAATTTTATGTATTATTGTCATATTGACATTCAGATATGTGTGGTTATGTTTCTTATACCTCTATGATTCGTGAATATGACCGTCGGCGCTCCGGCGGCGGTGGTTGCGGGTTGAAAGGGGAAGGGAGGACGAGCCATGGGCACGCAACCGGCGCGGCAACTGACCGAGGCCGCGACCACCACCTTCCAGCCGGCGCCGGAGGCGACCGACGTCGACGCCGCCACCGTGCACCGTTGGCTCGAGAACGGTGAAGCCCTTCTGCTGGACATTCGCGAAACCGACGAATTCGAAATGGAGCGCATCCCCGGCGCCGTGCTTTTGCCCGGGTCCGTTCTCGATACCAAGTCCTTCCCCGTAATCCCGGGCCTGAAGATCGTGCTGTTTTGCCTGACCGGCCGGCGTTCGCTTGCCATCGCCGAGCGGTTGCAGCGGGCGGGGTTTGCCGACGTGTATTCCCTTGCCGGCGGGACCATGGCCTGGAGGGCGGCCGGCTTCGAAATCGTCGACTCGGCGGCTTAGTACACCCGCACGACCCGTTCCCTTAATTCTCAGTCCCGCAGGCGCCCGGCGATGAGGAATTCCTTGTTGCCGCTGGGCCCGGTGACGGGGCTTTCGGTGATGCCGAGCACGCACCACCCGGGCCTGTCCGCCAGCCAGGCGCGGATGCGCCCGCAGACCTCGCGGTGCAGGTCCGCATCGCGCACCACCCCGCCCTTGCCGACGCGGCCCTTGCCGACCTCGAACTGGGGCTTGACGAGGGCCACCAGCCAGGCCCCCGGCGCCGCCAGGGCCAGGGGCGCCGGCAGCGCCGTCTCCAGGCCGATGAAGCTGACGTCGCAGACGATCAGGGCCACCGGGTGGGGAACCATATCGCGGGTAAGGTGGCGGGCGTTGGTGCGTTCCAACACCACGACCCGTTCGTCCCCGCGCAGTTTCCAGGCGAGCTGGCCGCGGCCCACGTCCACGGCGTAGACCCGCGCCGCGCCGCGGCTCAGCAGCACGTCGGTGAAGCCCCCGGTGGAGGCGCCCACGTCCAGGCACACCAGCCCTTGCGGATCGATGCGGAAGTGATCGAGCCCGTGGGCCAGCTTGATGCCGCCCCTGGACGCCCACGGGTGGCCGCGCCCCCTGACGTCCAGGCGCGCGTCCTGGGCGAGGCGCACCCCGGCTTTGTCCAGCCGCCTGGTGCCGCTGTAGACCAGCCCGGCCATGATCAGGGCGCGGGCGCGCGGCCTGCTCTCGGCCAAGCCGCGCGCAACCAGCAACTGATCGAGACGGAGTTTGTCGCCCCGCCCGATGGCGGCGGGACTGCCCATGGCCTCACGCCCGCAGAGTCTTGGCGGCCTCCTCGGCGCGGCCCAGCGCGGTCAGCGCCGTGGCCACGATGTGGCGCGCGTTGAGACCCGCGTCCTCGTACTGGAGCTCGGGCTTGTCGTGAAGGATGAAGCGGTCGGGCAGAATCATCGGCCGCACCTTGAGCCCGTTGTCGAGAAGCCCCTCCATGGCCAGGAACTGGAACACGGCGGCGGCGAAGCCGCCGACCGCGCCCTCCTCGATGGTGATCAGGACCTCGTGCTCCCGGGCCAGCCGGCGCACCAGATCGCCGTCCAGGGGTTTGAGGAAACGGGCGTCGGCAACGGTGGTGGAAAGGCCCCGTGCGGCCAGGGTGTCGGCCGCCTTGAGGACCTCGGGAAGCCTGGCGCCGAAGGACAGTATGGCCACCGTCGAGCCCTCGCGCAGGACCCGGCCCTTGCCGATCTCGAGGGGCGTGCCCTTCTCCGGCAGCTCCACGCCGGTCCCCTCGCCGCGCGGGTAGCGGAAGGCCGACGGCCGGTCGTCGATGACCACCGCCGTCGCCACCATGTGCACCAGCTCCGCCTCGTCCGCCGCCGCCATGACCACGAAGCCGGGCAGGCAACCGAGATAGGCGACGTCGTAGGACCCGGCGTGGGTCTGGCCGTCGGCGCCGACCAGCCCGGCGCGGTCGATGGCGAAGCGCACGGGAAGGCCCTGGATGGCGACGTCGTGCACCACCTGGTCGTAGGCCCGTTGCAGGAAGGTGGAATAGATGACGGCGAAGGGCTTGAGCCCCTCCGTGGCGAGGCCGGCGGCAAAGGTCACCGCATGCTGCTCGGCGATGCCCACGTCGAAACAGCGCTCGGGGAACCGTTCGGCGAACTTGTTGAGGCCGGTACCGGACGGCATGGCGCCGGTAATGGCGACGATGCTCTCGTCCTCTTCCGCCTCCTTGATCAGGGCATTGGCGAAAACACCGGTGTACGAGGGCGCCTTGGGGGCGGACTTGTGCAGCTTGCCGGTCACCACGTCGAACTTGCCGACGCCGTGATACTTGTCGGCGGACTCCTCGGCCGGCGGGTAGCCGTGACCCTTCTGGGTGACCACGTGCAACAGCATGGGCCCCGCCTCCTTGTCGTCGCGCAGGTTCTTCAACACCGGCAGGAGGTGTTCCAGGTTGTGGCCGTCGATGGGACCGACGTAGTAGATCCCCAGTTCCTCGAACAGGGTGCCGCCGGTGACCATGCCGCGGGCGTATTCCTCCGCCCGGCGCGCCGCCTCTTCCAGGCGGCGGGGGAATTTTTTGCTCATTTCCTTGGCGAAATGGCGTATCGAGCGGAACGACTTGGAAGAGATCAGCCGCGAAAGATAGGCGCTCATGGCGCCCACGGGCGGCGCGATCGACATGTCGTTGTCGTTCAGGATGATGATCAGCCGCGCGTCCATGGACCCGGCGTTGTTCATGGCCTCGTACGCCATGCCGGCGCTCATGGCGCCGTCGCCGATGACGGCGATGACGTGGTTCTTGCCGCCTTTCAGGTCCCGCGCCACGGCCATGCCCAGGGCCGCCGAGATCGAGGTCGAGCTGTGGGCGGCGCCGAAGGGATCGTAGACGCTTTCGGACCGTTTGGTGAACCCGTAAAGTCCGCCCCCCTGGCGCAGGGTATGGATGCGGTCGCGCCGGCCGGTGAGGATCTTGTGGGGATAGGCCTGGTGCCCGACGTCCCAGATCAGCCGGTCGTCCGGCGTGTTGAACACATGGTGGAGCGCCACCGTCAACTCGACGACGCCAAGGCTGGCGCCCAGATGGCCGCCGGTGATGGATACCGCCCTGATCGTCTCGGCGCGCAGCTCGTCGGCCAATTGAATCAGTTGCTCGACCGTGAAGTCCCTGGTGTCCCCAGGGTAGTCGACCGTGTCCAGAAGCGGTGTCTCGTGTGTGGTCGTCAATCCTCCCTCCCCTTACGAAGGTGCGACGCCTGCATGGAGAGTCGGCCCCCCGTTCGGCGTTTCAAGCGCGCCGTTTTACCACGAACCGCGCGAGTTCCCTTAAATGATTGGCTTTTTCCGCGAATAATTCAAGGTGTTGTGCCGCCTGGTCGGCCAGCATGTCGGCCTGGGCGCGGGCACGGTCCCTCCCCAGGAGAGACACGAAGGTGGCCTTTCCCGCCGCCTGGTCCTTGCCCGTCTTCTTGCCCACCTCCTTCTCGTCGCCTTCCACGTCGAGAAGGTCGTCGACGATCTGAAAGGCCAGGCCCAGGTCGTGCACATAGGCGCGGAGCGCATGGCGCGCGCCCTCGGGGGCCTTGCCCAGGATGGCCCCCGATTCGCAGGCGAACCCGATCAGCATCCCCGTCTTCAACCGTTGCAGCCGCGTCACCTCGGACATGCCGAGCGCGGTGTCCGCGGCCAACAGGTCCAGCATCTGCCCCGCCACCATGCCCTCGTCCCCCGCGGCGTGGGCCAGCTTCGCCACCAGATCGCTGCGCACGGCGGGGTCGGGATGGGTGTCGGGATCGGCCAGCACCTGGAAAGCCTTGGTCAAGAGGGCGTCCCCGGCGAGGATCGCCGTGGCCTCATCGAAGCGGACGTGGCAGGTGGGCTGGCCGCGCCTGAGGTCGTCGTCGTCCATGGCCGGCAGGTCGTCATGGACCAGCGAGTAGCAATGCACCATCTCCACCGCCGCCGCTACCCTGAGGGCGCAGGATTCGGCAACGCTGAACAGGCGCGCGCTGCTCATCACCAGGAACGGGCGGACCCGCTTGCCACCGTTCAGGGTGGCGTAGCGCATGGCCTCGGTGAGGCGGGAGTCGGCGCTGTCTTCCGTGGACAGCAAACGGTCCAGCATCTCGGTCACGGCGCGCGCGTCTTCGGCGAGGGCGTCCGTGAACTGGCTCAATTGGGGACCTCATACCAAGGAACGCTGATCATGACCCGACGAGCCGGCTTACCAAGGTTTTCGGCCCTAAGCGTGCGCTGTGGCGATGCGGGGCATCGCGAAGCGTGCGCGACGCCGTCCGAAAGCCTTGGTAAGCCGCCGTTGCGGT
>JADFHR010000143.1 GCA_022567015.1 Pseudomonadota bacterium | reverse complement strand
GCAAGGACCATGGACAGACTGCGCGAAGCCGCCCGCGGCGGCGGATAGATGCCCTTGCGGGGACGCCCGGTACACGGAACAGGACCCCGCCGATACGCTTTCCCGTAGGTACCCGGGGTGCCCGTCGCAAGCGCTGCGGCGCGGGCCTTCACGGGGCCATGGGCCCCGCGCCCCTTTTGTTTTTGAGGACCGCGGTCCCACCCGGCGCCGCCGGTGCGGATCGATCGGTCGCGGCTCTACGCGACCAGGAATTCCGGGGTCGGGCTTAAGGGAAACGGGTGTCGGGGGGCGAACGTCTTGACCGGGAACGGAGAGTCCCGGCCGGGCTACATGAGGATTTCCCCGTGCTGGTTTCTGAATTCCTCGTACACCTTCCTGTATTCCACTTTTTGCCCCTCTTCCATCCACGGGATGTCCATCCAGGTGTTGTATTCGAAGTGGCTTTCGGCGCCGACCTCGGCCCATTCCTCTAAGGAGGTGGGCTGGATGAAGCCTTTCAGGTCGAGAAGGTCGTAGAGCTCGGTCCCCGGCAGGGGCCTGAAGAAGGTGGAGCTGAGCCGGAAGGCGGGATGGATCTCGCGAATCTCCCAGATGTAATCGATGGTTTTCTTGAGGTCCTCCACCGTTTCCCCGGGGATGCCGAAGATCAGGCCGGAGACCATCTTGATGCCCGCCCGGTCCAACCTGTAGGCCACGGTCTTGAACATCTCCAGGTGCCTGAGGCCTTTTTTCATGACCTCTTCGGCGATGTACTGGCTGCCGGTTTCCAGGCCGACGACCAGGAAGCTAAGCTCGGCGTCCCGGTTCGTGATCTCGATCATCTCTTCCGTCGAGTACTTGTTCAGCTCGACGGCCCGGGCATCGGCCAGCCACTTGATGTTGGGATAGTCGTCCAGCAGCTTGACGATGTCGAAGACCCGTTCCTTGCGGGTGAACAGGGTGGCGTCGAAAAAGCACAGTTCCTCGAAGGGATACTGGTCATGCAGGTTGGCCAGGTCTTTGCGGACGAGGTCGATGGGCTTGGGCGTCCACTTGCGGAATTCCGGCGTCGCGCAGAACGTGCACTTGGCGGGGCAGCCGTAATGGGACACGTACATGACCCGTTTCGTGGCCTCGTTGATATAGTTTTCCACGTTGATCTTGTGGTAGGGCAGCTGGTGCCAGTTGTCGCCGGCGAACTTCTTGTCGGTGGGCAGGAATATCAACTCCGAGTTGTCCTTCCGGTACAACCCCGGGATGACGTGCCCGTTGAGGTCTCCGTGCTCGAGCAGTTCGGCGACAAGGGCGTAGAACGGGGCCTCTCCGAACCCGGCGACGGCATAGTCCACGTGATCGTCTTCGATGGTCTGGGCGGCGAGCGCGCTGACGTGGGGACCGCCGGCCACGGTGATGATGTTGGGATGGGATTTCTTGACCTGTTTGAGAATCTCGTATCCGCAATAGGTCTGGTAGCCGGTGAACATGGTCACCCCGACCATCCAGGCATCCTCGAGCAGCGTCTCCAGACGGGACGGCTCATCCACGCGCTGGTCATAGATCTCGTAGTCGATGCCCATCCGTTCCAAGGGCGCCGCCAGAGAAAGCGTGCTCAGGGGCAGATGGTGGTGTTCTTTTTCGAGATCGATGCGGGGGAAGCAGAGGACGATTTTTCCGGACATATTCTCACGGACTCCCACATTCCGGTGGCAGGGCACCATCGGGCCGACGCCTTACGGTGTACGTAAGATGTGGTTGAGATTAATACAAGACTGTCTAAAAAAGTCTTAATTTCCGGGGCTTGCGGTATCGCGCGCATCCCGCCCGGCGCCGGGGTCCGCGTTCACGACTCGGAACGGAAGGGGATTCGCCACACCACTTCCGTCACGTGGCGCGAGGTGAAGCCCTTCTTGAAGAACCCGATGTTGTATTCCTTTTCACCCGCGGTTCCCTGGGCGAAGAATTCGCCCAGGTCGAAATACCGCCGGCCGCGCGCCTTGGCCCGCACCATGGCGTCGAACAGGGGCCAGTGGGCCATGGGTTTGTCGAAGCGGTCGCGGTCGTAGACGGCCGAGAAGTACAGGGCCGTCAAGTCCCCGTCCACCACCATGGAGCTGGCGACCAGTTCGCCGCCGTCCAGGTATCCCATGGCCGCCTCGCCACGTCCGGCCGCGATGTGTCCGAACAGGGCCGCCCACGTGGCGGCGCCGTGGACGGTGCGCCCGGCGGTCCGGGCGTGGAAGTCGGCGTAGTCGTCGATCAAACTGCGGTCCGGGTTTTCCGCGTTGACGTAGACCAGGCGAAGGTTGCGCCGGCCCCAGTTGATCAGGGACCGGTAGCTGTCGCGCACGTCGCGGCGCAAGGCCTCTTCGGGCCGGGAGAGGTCCGCTTCGGCCCGCATCCTCAACTCCGGGCGCCCCGCGCGGTCCAGGCACGCCCGGTCCACCGGCGACAGAAGCCCGTCCGCCGGCCCCCCGGAGATGCGCGCTTCGCGGATGCCCTTTGCCGCGGCCGTTTCGTCCATATGGCCCAAGGCGAGGCGGGCGCACCTGAGCGCGTCCGCCGCCTCCAGCCCGGCGCCGAAGTGGAAGCGCACCGGAAAGCCGTAATGGGAAAGAACGCCTTCCCGGAGCGAGCATTGGACGAACAGGGCCGGCGCGCCGCCGTCGGTGACCAGGAACGAGCAGTCCTCGAGGGACTCCCCGAACACGATGGGGTAATAGACCGTGGCGAAATCGCCGTAGACCGGGTGGGCGTTGCGCTCTTCGAAGGCCTCCGCCGCCAGCGCCCCGGCAAAGGCGTCCGTCCGGGCGCCGACGATTGAAAACCGGCCCATGTCGCGCCTTTCCCAATGGCGTTCACCGGCCCGGAGTTTCCCCGGGAACGCCGGCCGGCGCAAGGGATCAGCGCAGGAAGTTGGACAGACTGAGCTCGCGGATGCGCGCCAGGGCCTGGAAGGAGGCCTCCAGGGCCCGTGATTCGTCAAGAAGACGGGTGATGGCTTCCAGCAGATCGACGTTTTCGGTGTCGGAGATTCGCGATTCCAGGAACGCGATGAACTTGGTGTGCCGTTCGTTCGTATCTCTCACCAGGAGCAGATCGAAGCCGAGGTCCACCTGGAGCTGGCGGAGGTTGCCGGCCTTCTCGGTTCCGTACGGGGGCGTGCCGCTGGTTGTCGGCGACAGGGCGTTGTTCAGGAGATACAGGGCGTCGGTGACGCGCGTCTTGTTCTGCTCCAGGCCGCCCTCGGTGCCGAAGACGCCCTGGGCGATGATGGCCATGGCCCGCATCGCCTTCTCGAAGGCGGGATCGACGGCGGTTGTATCGAAGTCGAATGTCTGATTGGTGTCCATGCGGTGGGTGACGATCGTCTCGTCCCCCTTGTAGTACGAGGCGGCGGCGATGGTGCCGGCGGCGGTCTGGCCGGCCCCTTCGTCGGTCAGCTTCTTCTGCTTGATGGTGATCGTCGTCGCGGTCACGGACTCGATGGTGAAGATCTGGTTGTTGCCGGAGTCGGTGGCGTTGGTGATGGTGAAGATCTCGCCTGCCTTGAGCGCCGAGAACGGGGTCCCGCCGCCGGCGGTGATGACGCCGGTGGCCTGATTGAACGACAGGTCGGTGAAGTCGGCCACTCCCAACGTGGCGTCGGCCGCCGTGGTCAGGGTGATGTTGCCTCCGCCGGTGTCGTTGGCCCTGGTGGTCAGCATTTCGGTGACCACGGTGATGTAGTTCCCGGCCGCGTTCACGCTGGCGATCTGGTAAGTGCCGTTGTTGGAGGCGGTGCCGCTGATGGTGATGGTGGTGCCCACCTTCAGGTTGTCGAGGGAGTCGTCGTTGGCGGTGATCCGGCCGATGCCGCCGTTGTCCCGTTCGAAGTTGAGCCACGTGGTGTCGCCGGTCAGGTTTGCGGAAATCGAGAATTCCGCGAGTTGGGCGTCCCGCGTCGTCGGATAGGCGACCATGGTGCCGTCGTACTTGGCCTGGAAGGCGGCCAGATCGGCGAGCCCGAGGTCGACCGGCTGGGTGGTCACGCGGGCGCCCGAGAACAGAAAGCGGCCGTCCGCCTCGGTGTTGAGGAACCCCTCCATGGTCTTGAGCGCCCGGAAGGCGGCGTCCTGGATGTCCTTGACCTCGACCGCGCCCTTGGCGTCGAACTGGTGGAAACTGGAGAGCTGGCCTTGGAAGTCGTCGATCGTCTGGCGGAGCGCTTCGACGGTGGTTCCCGCGATATCCAGACGGACCCCGGCGATGGTGTTGTTGTCCACGTAGCGGCTGAGGGCATTGCGGGTGTTTTCCAGGTTGACCAGGCGCTCGGAATCCAAGGCGATGCCCTTGTAATCCTGGGAAATCTTCTCGCTGGCGACCTGGACCTCGCTGTCCTGCAGCCGGCTCTGGGTGCGCAGCAGCAACTGGACGAGCTGGTTGTTGGCGGCGAGGCTGGCAATGCGGGTCATGGCGCCCCCGGTCCTAGACCGCCCGCTCCAGGGCGTCGAACATTTTCTGGATGGTGCTCAGGATCCGGGCGGCGGCGGAATAGGCCTGCGCGAACACGATCAGCGCGGCCAGCTCTTCGTCCAGGTTGACGCCGCGGATGGTGTCGGACTTGAGTTGCAGGCTGTCGGTGAGGGACTTCTGGAAATTGAGATCGGCCTTGTTGGTGTTGGCCAGGCTGGCGTTGCGCGACAGGATGGCCGCCGCGTGGGCGGTGAAAGTGGCGTTGCCGTTGCCCAGACCGCCCGCGGTGTCGAAGGCGTTGGTATTGGTCATCTTCTCGGCCAGGGCCTTGACGGTGGTGTTGTCGCCGACGCTGGTGAAATATTCGCCGCCGGCGCCAAGCGCCGCGTTCCACTGCACGGCGCCGCGCGAGATCTTTGCCGGCGCGGTGACAATGTCGCTGCGCACGGCGATGGCGGCGGCGACGCGGACGTCGGCCGGATGCATGCCCAGATCGGTGAGCAGGGTGTCGGGTACGCCCGTGTCCTGGGTGATGACCAGGCTCGCCCCGCTGTCGTGGGCGATGCGCAGCCGGAACCCGGAGCCATCGGGAACCACGGTCGCCGTCACGTTGGTAATCGAGTTGGTGATCAGGGTGGCGATGGTGCTCAGGCTGCTGCCGGCGGCGATGGAGAGCGGACTGCCCGTCAATAGGCCGGTGCTGTCGTTGAACCTGAGCGTCGCCGCGGTGGAGGTGAAGGTGCTCGCCATCACGTTCGATTCGTGAATGTTGTCGGCCAGCCCGTCGACGAAGAAGTCGTTCAGTCCGAAGAAATTGGAAAAGCCGCTCACGGTTTCGTCGATGCCGACGACGCCGCCCGAATCGAAGCCGATCCGGACGTCGGCCGCGGTGCTGCCGTTGGCGGTGGCGGTTTCGTCCCGGAACGCCAGATTGAGGGCGGGGGTGTTGAGGGCGATGGCGAATTTGCCGGCGCTGTTCACGGTGGCGGTGGCCCCGGCGGCGCCGTTGGCCTGCAGCCAGTCCTCGATGGTGGCCGCCACTTCGGTGATCGTCCAGGCGCCGAAGCTGGCCTGCGCGCCGCTGCCGAAGCTGGCCGACACCATGATCGTGTTCAGGGTCGTGACCGCCTGCTGATCGCCGCTGCTGTCGAACAGGGCGATGGTGACGTCGTCGGCGCCGGTGCCGGGGTCGAGCGTCATGGTCTGCGTCGTGGGGGCGACGAAGATGCGTGTTCCGGTCATCGACTGCATGCCGGGGAAGGGCATGCCGCGGTTGTGAATCTGGTTGAACACGTCCCGCAGTTCGGCCGCCAGTTCGTCGATCTCGCTCTGCAGGTTGACCAGCACGTCGTCGCGCAGATCGATCAGCCCCTTCAGCCGTCCCGAGCGGACCTCGGTGGTGATGTCGTTGCCCGGGATGGCGGTACCGACATAAAGGCCGGCGAAGTCGCCCTCGGCATGGGTGGTGGTGGCGGCGACGGTGCTGGCGCCGGCGTGGGTGAGCGTGGCGGGCACGTTGTCGACCAGGGTCCTGCCGGCGGAGGTGAAGACAACCACATCGCCGTCGGTGCGGCGGAAGTAGCGGATATCGATGATCTCGGCCAGGCTGTCCAGGGCCATGTCGCGCTGGTCCCTGAGGTCGGTGACGTCGAGGTTGACGGCCGAATTGCGGATGAGCTTGTCGTTGAGGTCGCCGATACGGATGATCAGCTTGTTGGCCTCGGTGACCGCATCGGCGATTCCCTGGTCCGCCTGCTGGCGCAGCTCCTGGATCGTCGTGCTCATCAGCTGGAACTTGAGCGCCAGCTCGGTGGCCCGGCGCACCAGTTCGCTTTGCTCCAGGGTCTTGTCGGGGGAAACGGCAAGGGTTTCCAGGGCGTTCGTCAGTTCCCCCAGGACGTGGCTGATGGAGGTGTCATCGGAGGGTCTGCCGAACAGTTCCTGCATGCGCTCGAACGAGCTGGCCTGGACGCTCAACGCGTTCAGGCTGCTCACCTCGAGGCGCAGGCTCTTGAGCAGCCCCTCGTCGATCTGGCGGGTGAGGGCGGAGAGCTGGACGCCGGCGCCGGCGCCGTTGACGACCCGGCTCTCGGTGCTGACGATTTTTCGGGAATACCCCGGCGAATTGACGTTGGCGATGTTGGTGGCGACCGCGTTCAGGGCCGACTGGTTGACCAGCAGGCCGCTCTGGGCGGTGCGCAGCGCAAGGGTAAGGGAACCGGTCATGGTGGTCTGGTTTCCTCGGGTATTACAGGGACTGGTCCACGGATATGGCGAGATTGCGGGGGGCGGCGCCGTTGCCGGGCGTGCCCACGGTGCCGTTCGCGGAATAGGTGCCGGGGCCGGGCTGGCTGGACTTGACCGCTTCGGATACCGACCCCACGACGCGCCGGGCGACGGTGATGGCCACCTTCAAGAACTGCGCGTTCTCTTCCATCAGCCCGTGCATCTTCTCGCCCAGGCCGCGCAGCCGTTGGCGCAACGCCTGATCCACCTGGGCCAGGGAGTCCGGCTTCTCGACCAGTCCCTGGACGCGGCTCTCATAGGCCCGGCTCAGGCTGGCCTTCTTCTCCAACAGGGCTGCGACGTCCTCGTGCCGCTTTGCGCGCAGCGCCGCGTTCTCCTGCGTCAACAGGTCGACCAGGTGCCCGGTGATGGCGATCAGATCGTTGATTCGGTTTGTCGTGTCCATGGCTAATTGCCTTCTTGCATTTTGAGGATCTGGCGAAGGACGGCGTCGGCGATGCCGATGCCGCCGGACCGCGCGATGGCCTTGCCGTATTCGTCCACCTGCAGGGACCGCCACATGTCCTCGCTGAACCCGCCGCCGAAGGGCCCGTCGGTGCGCACGGTGGCGAACATGGGCTTCAGGACCTGGCCCAGGAAGACGGCCTCGAACTCCTCGGCCACTTGGCGCGCCTGCCGGATGTCGCCGGTGGGGCTGACGCGCGGCAGGGTTTTGGCGTTGAGCAGCGCCGTCTCGGCCTGCAGGGTAAGGGAACCCTCGGCCATCACATCACCTGGATCTCGGCTTGCAGGGCGCCCGCCGCCTTGACCGCCTGAAGGATGGTGATCATGTCGCGGGGGCCGATGCCGAGGGCGTTGAGGCCATTGACCAGTTCCTGGATGGTGACGCCCGCGTTGACCACGCCCAGCCTGCGCTCTTCCCCTTCGGTGATCTCGATCTCGGTGCGCGGCACCGTGGCGGTCGCGCCGACGTTGGCGAAGGGGCCGGGTTGCGAGACCTGCTCCGTCTCGGTGATGCGGATGATGAGGTTGCCCTGCGCGATGGCGATGGTGCTGATGCGCACGTTCTCGCCCATGACGATGATGCCCGACTGCTCGTCGATGATCACGCGGGCCAACTGGTCCGGCTCGACGCGCAGCTGCTCGATGTCGGTGAGCAGGTTGACCACGTTGCCGCGGTAGCTGTCGGGCACCTCAACGTGCACGGTGGTGGGGTCGCTGGGGCGCGCGGCGGCGGTGCCGAGGAAGGCGTTGATCGCCTGGGCGATGCGCCGGGCGGTGGTGAAATCGGGGTTGCGCAGGCTCAGGGTCACCGATTCCATGTTGGCCATTTCAAAGCCGACCTCGCGCTCGACGATGCCGCCGCTGGCGATGCGGGCGCTGGTGGGGACGCCCTTGACGATGGTTTCGGCGGCGCCCGAGGCGGCGAACCCGCCGACCGCCAGCTGGCCCTGGGCGACGGCGTACACCTCGCCGTCGGCGCCGAGTACCGGCGTCACCAGCAGGGTGCCGCCGAGCAGGCTCTTGGCGTCGCCAAGGGAACTGACGGTGACGTCGATGCGGTTGCCCTGGCGGGCGAAAGGCGGCAGCATGGCGGTCACCATCACGGCCGCCACGTTTTTCGAATCGAGCCCGGCGTCGGTGGGCTTGACGCCAAGCCGGTTGAGCATCGCCTTCAGGCTCTGCTTGGTGAATTGCCCGTCCACGAGGGTGTCGCCGGTGCCGTTCAGGCCGACGACCAGGCCATA
>JADFHR010000142.1 GCA_022567015.1 Pseudomonadota bacterium | reverse complement strand
TGTAGCGTCGGGGCGCCCCCGCGACCCCCGGGGGGCCACCGGGGGGTGTCCCCCCCGGTCATTGGATATGCGGGGGGCGCCCCCGCGACCCCCGGGGGGCCACCGGGGGGTGTCCCCCCCGGTCATTGGATATGCGGGGGGCGCCCCCGCGACCCCCGGGGACCACCGGGGGGTGCCCCCCGACAATGTATGCGGCGGGCGCGGCGGCGCCGGTTAGGTCGTAACCTCATAAACGACAGTTGGGTCAGCGGCGCGGCGCCGATGTCGGCTTTAGAGCCAACACCGGTCGCAAATCGGCGCATTTGAGCACTTCCGCCTGTAACCAGGAAAGGACTCTCAAGGCATGTGCCAATGTCCGTACCCGGTCTGTTCCGTGGTACGGAAAACCCCTCGGAAGCGGCCAGATCGGGGCTTCAATCGCGACAAGATTTGAGCAATCAAATCTGGGGCACCAAAGAGGGCGATTGACCGTACAAAAAGATAGGGCCGCCGAAGTATCCGGCGGCCCAGTTTATCAACCGTCAATCGGTGGGAACATCCGTTTTTTTCACTTTCAGGTTATGCGGATGGTTCCGGTCGGTAGGGTTGCAGATTCCCGGAACAAGTCATCGAGCCCCTGGAATGGGCGGGTTCTCGGGAATATCGCCTGTCCATTCAAGGACCGTGAGCCCGCCGCCGCTGCCGTCGGTGACGTAAATGAGGTCGGTATCCGGGTCCTGAAACACCTCCCGGGTGTGCCGGTCAACACGCCCGAACGATGCATACTTTGGCGACAAGTAGTATCCCACCTCGCGGGGCAGGAACGGATTGGAGATATCCCACGCCCGAACGCCCTGGTCGTACCAGGCGTTGTAGAAGAGGCTGGGCGAGCGATGGTCGACCCACATGTGGTGGCTCGACTGCTGACCCGCTGGGCATTTAAAGGTCCCTTCGTCGTGGTCGAATACGTCACTGATATGCGGGAGGCGATAGCTGGAAATGATCTGGAGATTGGCATCGCGATCCCCGCTAACGACATCGGGGTTCTTGAGGTCGGAGACGTCGATGACCCGCCCGAAGCCCGGCGGGCAGCCGAAGATCTCGTCCGTGTGCACCACGAGGTCCGGATGTTCCTCGGGGTCGAAGATGATCGGGGTTGAGGTGTGGGCCGCCCCGAGATTAAACCCCCCGGGAGTTGCCCCACTGTACGGCGGCACGTAGTTGAGCCGTCCGATGATCTGCGGGTCGCTCCGATCACTCACGTCCACGATGACCAGCCCGGCATCGCGGTACGAGATGTAGAGCCGGTCCTTGTGGATGGTGATCTCGTGACAGCTAATGATCTGAGGGGTAGTCCCGTTCGGATTGAACTGGTCCTGAAGTGCGAACTCCTCACCGGCCCGCTGACCCTGGATGTGCAGGGTGCTCACCAGGACGGGTGCCAGAGGATTGCTGTAATCGATGATCTGAAGCTCGTCGCGACTCATGTCCGCCGTGGTCTTCCCGCAGCCGTATAGAAACTGATCGTCGATTTCCATGCCGTGGGTCGATACGTTCGGAGCGATCGAAAAGTGGCTAAGAAACACGGGATTGCTTGGATCGCTGACGTCCCAGAAGGACCAGCCGGAATCGGTGGGCACGCCTGGCGGCGGCTGGTTCGGGTTGGCGCCGTTCCGGCCGCTTCCAAACACCAGGATCTTTCTGTCGGGGTTGACCCGGAGATATGGGCAGCGCGTCCCCGCTTTGCAGGGGACGAAGCTCAGGGCCTCCATGTTGGTCGGGTCGCTGACGTCCGCGATGCAGACCCCGAACATGGTCGGCGGGCCATTATACCCCGCCAGGTACGCGATACCGTCGTAGACCCGCACGGTGTTGATCCCCGCGCCCACGCCTTCGTCTCGCGCGTCTTGCGTAATCGGGCAATCCTTGAAGTAGCTGTGCCCGACAAGGTTGAAGTTCAAGCTTCTGGAAAAGGCCCTGGTCTGCCCGAGGTTGAGATCGAACACATCGGCGCCCTTAGGGGTCGGTGGCTCCTTGACCTCGGCCCCGGCGCCCTGGCCAAAGGCCGGTCCCAGAGGCAAAACCAAAACGCTCGCCAGTACGACGGCCACAAACCCCCATGGGATTGCCGTCAACGCAGGTGTGATTCTGAAGATTTTCATTTTCTCTCTCCCTAGTTGTTTTCTGACACCTCTTGCTTTTTCGGAGGTGCGGTTTTTCGGGTAGATCGCTGCCCTACGGTGATACGCCATACGAAGCAAATCCCGCAGGGATCACACGATCCCCATCGTTTCCCCAATTCACGGAATGCCGAGTGAATGGTAGGCGCGCCTACCCGGCACCCCGGCATCCATAGTTTTGGGCTGTTATTGGTGACAAGCAGGCAGAAACAATTCCGACAGCCACGCCGCCAGACGCGCTTCTCCCCACCGCTATCGTCACAGGCAAAGGTTCCTACGTTTGGTGAATTTTTTCAAGCAAATGTTTTAGCGCTGATTTTGAGCGCTGATATTGTATACGGGCCATAGAAGTCGCCCTTTCCCAATCAATTTCCCCGACGCCCCCTGTATGGGATAGGTTCTTTTTCCGCATAAACCTATTAGTTTTTTTCGGCTAAATTGCGCCGATACGATCGGTTTTCCCGTTTCCCCGGTAGGAGGGGAGGCGCCGGCGATGGCGGCCCATCCACCCTCCGCAGCGGCAGCGGCGCTGCTGCGGCGGACGGGTCGGCAAGCCTTCCCAACCCCCGGGGGACCCGGGGGGTGTCCCCCCGGCTAATACCAAGGGACGCTGATCATGACCCGACGAGCCGCCTACGCGATCTCTATGGGTCATGATCAGCGTCCCTTGGTATAAGTTATGGGGGCGACGCCCCCGCGGCCCCCGGCGGCGTCGCCCGCCGCTTGTGGTGCACCCACACCACGGCGCGACGCGCTCCTGGCCGGAAACCTCGCAACGCCGTCGTATGGGTGCAATTTAACTGATACAGGCCACTGGGTTGCGCTGATTCAAGCCGCGCGGGTCAGCATGCAACTGAAATATTTTGCCGCAACCTTATGGTGTGTGGGAATGGGTCCATGACCTAGCCCGACCGTTCGATCCTCTCTTGCGGCGGGGGCAGGTCTTCCGCCGGCGTTTCCTCGCCGAGTTCCGCGTCCACGATTTTGTCGCCCCGGCCGGTGATCTTGTCCGTCGAGATACGGATTTCCCTTATCGATTCCTCGGCCTTGTGGAAGCGTTGCTGGAGCTCTCCGACGCGCTTGTCGAGGCGCCCCACGTCGTTCAGCATCTTCTCCACCTCGGTCTGGATGAAGCCGGCCTGCTCGCGCATCTGGGTGTCCTTGAGGATGGCGCGCACCGTGTTCAGGGTCGCCATCAGGGTGGTCGGCGAGACGATGGCGACGTGCCGGCGGTGCGCCTCCTCAACAACGTTGGGAAAGTTGGCGTGGATCTCGGCGTAGACGGCCTCCGAGGGCAGGAACAGGATCGCCCAGTCGGCGGTCTCGCCGGGGATGATGTAGCGCTCCTGGATATCCCTCACGTGCTTGCGCACGTCGTCGCTGAATTTCCTGCCGGCCAGGAGGGCGGCGGCTTCGTCCGGAGCCTCGCGCAGGGCACGGTAGCCCTCCAGGGGAAACTTGGAATCGATGGCGATGGGTCCGGGCGGGGTGGGCAGCTTGACCAGGCAGTCGACGCGCTTTCGGTTGCTCAGTGTGGCCTGCCATTCGTAGGCCCTGGGCGGCAGGGCATCGGCGACCAGGTCCCGGAGCTGGATGTCGCCGAAGGCACCGCGGGCCTGCTTATTGGACAAGATGTCCTGCAGGCTGACAAACTGGCTCGACAGTTCGGTGATGTTCTTCTGGGCGCTGTCGATGACGGCAAGGCGTTTTTGCAGATCGGTCAGGTTCCTGCCCGTTTTCTCCGTCTGCTCGCTGAGGCTGTCGCCGAGACGCTTGGTGACGGCGTCCAGACGCTCCTCAAGCGTCCTCGTCAACTGGGCCTGGGCCGCCGTCTGGCCCGTGCTCAACTGGGCCAGCCGGCCGCCCAGCCGCGCCAGCACCACGACGACGACCAGAAGCAACACGGCGAGCAACACGGCGACGGCGATGAGGATGAAACTCGCGTCCATGTTCCCGGTTCCCTTCCCCCTCGACACCTTGCACGAGGGCCGGGCGAAACGCAAACGCCGGCGGTTCCGCTCAGGCGACGATCCCGGCGACGGCGCCGGTGAGGCAGGTGGCGATGGTCCCCGCGACGATGGATTTCATGCCCAGCGCGACAATGTCGGCGCGGCGTTCGGGGACCATGGTGCCCAGGCCGCCGATCATGATGCCGAGGCTGCCGAAGTTGGCGAACCCGCACAGCGCGTAGATCATGATCAGGCGCGAATGCGGAGACAGCGCGTCGGCGGGCAGCTTCGCCATTTCCAGATAGGCGAGCAGCTCGTTGAGGACGGTCTTGGTGCCCATCAGGGCGCCGGCCGTCGGCGCCTCGGCCCAGGGCACGCCCATCACCCACACCACCGGCGCCATCACATAGCCGAGAAGGCGCTCGAGGGTGACCGGGGCGCCGCCGAGCTCGGGCAGCAGCCCGAGAACCATGTTGAACAGGCTGACCAGGGCGACCAGCACGATCAGCATGGCGCTGACGTTGATCAACAGGGTGACCCCGTCCATGGTGCCCCTGGTGATGGCGTCCATGGCGCTTCCCGGCGGCGCCGGCAGGGTGATCCGGGCGCCGCCGGCGGACGGCGCGTCCCCGGGCACCATCAGCCGGGCGACCATGATCGCGGCCGGGGCGCTGATCAGCGAGGCGGCGAGCACGTGCCCCATGGCGTCGGGCATGACCGGCGCCAGAATGGCCGCATAGAGGACCATCACCGTGCCGGCCACGGTGGCCATGCCGCAGGTCATGACCATGAACAGCTCGCCCCGGTTCAGCGCTACCAGGTACGGGCGCACGAGCAGGGGCGCCTCGACCATGCCGACGAAGACGTTGGCGGCGGCGCTGACCCCGACCGCGCCGCCGATGCCGAACGCCCGCTCCAGCACCCAGGCGGCGCCGCGCACCGCCACGGGCAGCACCTTCCAATAGAAGAGCAGGGCCGACAGGGCGCTGATGACCAGGATCATGGGCAGGGCCTGGAAGGCGAGGATGAAGCTGGCGCCGGGGAAGGTCTCGGCGAACGGCGCCTGGCCGCCGCCCAGATAGCCGAAGACGACCGACGTTCCCGCCCGCATCGCGTCCTGCAGGGCGAGCACCGCCTGGTTCAGCCACGCGAACACCTGTTTGGAGAACGGCACCTTGAGCAAAAGCAGGGCCAGCGCGAACTGCAGCCCCAGCCCCGCGGCCACGGTCTTCCACGGCGCGCGGCGCCGGTCCTCGCTCAACCCCCAGGCCAGCGCGGTGAGCGTGAAGACGCCAAGGACGCCCTGCCAGATCATGGCTTCGTTCCCCCGTTCCCCCGGCCGGCGGCCATACTACCCCGGTTCCGTCCTTGACGGGGGCCGGCGGAGGCCATATGTGCACCGGACCCCTATCACTGGACGCAAACGCAGACCCATGGCCGTTCTTCCCATCATCATCGCCCCGGATGCGCGCCTGAAGGTGAAATGCGCGCCGGTCGGGCGCGTCGACGGCGAAATCCGCACGCTCATGGACGATATGCTCGAGAGCATGCACGCGGCCCGCGGCATCGGCCTGGCGGCGCCGCAGGTGGGCGTGCCGAAGCGGGTCATCGTCGTCGACATCGCCGGCAAGGACGAGGAGCCGGCGCCCCTGCGCATGGCCAATCCGCAGCTCCTCTGGGCCGCGGACGAAACCATCGTCAACGAGGAAGGCTGCCTGTCCCTTCCCGAGCACTACGCCGAGGTCGCCCGGCCGGGCAAGGTGCGCGTGCGCTATATCGACCACGAGAACGAGGTCCGGGAAACGGAGATGGAGGGCCTGCTCGCCACCTGCACCCAGCACGAGATGGACCACCTGGACGGCGTGCTTTTCGTCGACCACCTGTCGGCCCTCAAGCGCAACATCATCCTGCGCAAGCTGACCAAGACCAAGAAGCTGAAGGAAACGGAAGCGGTGTAGGGTCTGGGCCGGGGACCGGGTTCCGGGCGCGGGAGCGGTCGACGTGGGTCCTACGATTGGCGGCGGAGGCTCGGGACATGCCGGCCAATTGGGTGGGCGAAGGGCCGACCCCGGACCAGCCCGCCTTTTGGTGGCGGAAAGGAGCGATGGCGTGAGCGGCTCAGACCAGGTCGTCCATGTCGACGCCGAGGGCCTCGGCGATGCGGCGGATCACCTCCACGGAGCCGGGCTTCTTGCCGGCCTCGATCTCCGAGACGTAGGCCTTGCTCTTGCCGATGGTGTCGGCGAGGGCCTGCTGGGTCAGGCGGCGGTGCTCTCGGAACACGCGGATCTTGCTTTCGCCGTCGGCGATGCGGTTCGCGAGTTCGAGGGGGAAGGCCTCCTCGCCGCGGGTGCGCTTGTAGGAGACCGCGGCGTCGTGGTCCTCGAGGGCCTCCATGATCGCGTCGTAACTGGCGATGGGCATGACCATCACGTCGGTGGAGCCGACCGTGGTTTCCAGGCGCGCGGGCTGGGCCTCGCTGGGCGGATGCGGCAGTTCGATGTCGGTGGAGACAGTGATCATGTCCGGGCCGCGATCGCGCAGGTCGACGTCGACCAAGGTCAGCGGCCCGGCGTGTCCCGCCACATCCGGACGGACGATGTTGAGGGTGGTCGTGTGGCGCCCGGTCTTGGCCTTCATCGGTATGCACTCCACTCTTGGGTTGACCTCGAATATCTCCAGAATTCCGGCCCGGCGGTCAAGGGTGAACAGGATGCGCCAGACGCCGAGGCGGAACCGGAAGCCCCGCCGGACCGATTTCAACGGCCTGAGTTCGTTGTGGCGGAATCCGGGTTCGGCGGCAAGGCCATCCAGCACGTCCTGCACCTTCCGGCGTTGTTCCGGCGTCAGTTGGTTCCACCGGCGGCGGGCCGATTTCAAGATGACGACACGGACGTGCGGGCCGTCTGTCATGGCGGTATGTTCGCAAATAGCGAACACGCCGTCAAAAGAAATGTTCGCAAATAGCGAACCCTTCGCGAGGACGCCGGGGTGGGCAACTCGGGAAAACGGCGTGAAAAATAGACAGGACGTATCGAGGTTCTGCATCCGCACCAATAGTGGAATTAAGGGGACACCTTGATTCAAGGTGTCCCCTTAATTCCCAGGCCGGGACCCCCGGAGTGAATTGAACACTCGACCCCGCCCTTACCAAGGGCGTGCGCCGGCGCGCCCTTGACGGCGGGAAACGGCCCCGGCAGTGTGGCCGGCCTGCACATCGAGGAACCGCCGGGGCCGTTCGCCCGGTCCCGGTCAGATGGTCTGGACATCCGATGCCCCGCCTGCGCCTGGTGTTCATGGGAAGCGCCGATTTCGCGGTGCCCATCCTGGGCGCCCTGCTGGAGGCGGGCCACGAGGTGGCCGGCGTCTACGCGCAGCCGCCCAGGCCGGCCGGGCGCGGACACACCGAAAGGCCCGTCCCCGTCCACGCCTTCGCCGCGGCCAGGGGTCTGGCCGTGCGCACGCCGGCCAGCCTGAAGGACGACGGCGAGCACCGGGCCTTCGCCGGGCTTCGCGCGGACGCCGCCGTCGTCGCCGCCTACGGCCTGATCCTGCCCGCACCGATCCTGGAGGCGCCCCGGCTCGGCTGCCTCAACGTCCACGCCTCGCTGCTGCCGCGCTGGCGCGGGGCGGCGCCCATCCAGCGGGCGATCCTGGCCGGCGACGACGAAACCGGGGTCACCATCATGCGCATGGACGAGGGCGTGGACACCGGCCCCATCCTGATGACCGGGAAGGTCCCGATCACCGCCGTGGCCACGGCCGCCGGCCTCGGCGATACCCTTTCCGGGATGGGGGGGCGCCTGATCGTCGCCGCCCTGGACGGCCTGTCCGGGGGCGGGCTCAGGCCGGCGCCCCAGCCCGCCGACGGCGTCACCTATGCGCGCCGGCTGGACCGGGACGAGGGCCGCCTCGACTGGCGCCGGCCGGCGGCCGATCTGGAGCGCGCGGTGCGGGCGCTCAATCCCTGGCCCGGGACCTGGTTCCGGCACGGCGGCGAGCGCATCAAGGTGCTGGCGGCGGCGGTTGTCGAGGCTCCGGCGGCGGCGGCGCCGGGCAGCGTGGTGGACGACCGCCTCACGGTGGCCTGCGGCTCCGGCGCGCTGCGTCTGTTGCGGGTGCAACGGGGGGGCAGGGCGCCGGCCGAGGCCGACGCGTTCCTGCGCGGCTATCCGGTGGCCGCGGGAACCCGGCTAATACCAAGGGTCGCTGATCATGACTCATAGAGATCGCGTAGGCGGCTCGTCGGGCAGGAGGAAAGTTTCAGGCGATGCGGCGCATCGTCGAAACTTTTCGACGCCCTCCGACGGGCCGCATA
>JADFHR010000312.1 GCA_022567015.1 Pseudomonadota bacterium | reverse complement strand
GCTTACCAAGGCTTTCGGACGGCGTCGCGCACGCTTCGCGATGCCCCGCATCGCCACAGCGCACGCTTAGGGCCGAAAACCTTGGTAAGCCGGCTCGTCGGGTCATGATCAGCGTCCCTTGGTATAAATCGTCCCCTTCGTCAATCCGCTTGTGCGCCGGCCCGCCGATCGACGGTCGCCCCGCCCCTACTCTCCCTTGAACACGTCCAACAGCCCCATGGCGTACGCCGCGTGGACGGCCAGCACCGCGCCCCAGGCGACCACGGGCACGAGCACCCAGGGGTTTTCGGGGGAGAAGAAGGCACTCGCCCCGATCAGGACCGCCATCGCCGCGAAGTAGGCGACCAGGTGAATGCCGAACCCGCGCAGGCGGCGCCGGGCGTGTTCGTCGCCGCCGTCGCCGGCTTCGCTCATGGTCACAGGGGAATGTTCCCGTGTTTCTTCCACGGGTTGTCGAGTTTCTTGTTGCGCAGCATGCGCAGGCTGCGGCACAGGCGCGCGCGGGTGTTGTGGGGCATGATGACGTCGTCGATGTAGCCCCGGTGCCCGGCGATGAAGGGGTTGGCGAAGGTCTTGCGGTATTCCTCGGTGCGCGCCGCGATCTTGTCCGCGTCGCCGCTTTCGGAGCGGAAGATGATCTCCACCGCGCCCTTCGGCCCCATGACCGCGATCTCGGCGCTGGGCCAGGCGAAATTGACGTCGCCGCGCAGGTGCTTGGAGCTCATGACGTCATAGGCCCCGCCATAGGCCTTGCGCGTGATCACGGTGACCTTGGGCACCGTGGCCTCGGCGAAGGCGTACAGCAGCTTCGCCCCGTGCTTGATGATGCCGCCGTGCTCCTGGGCGGTGCCGGGCAGGAACCCCGGCACGTCGACGAAGGTGACGATGGGGATGTTGAAACAATCGCAGAATCGGACAAACCGCGCCGCCTTGATCGAACACGCGATGTCCAGGCAGCCGGCCAGGACCATCGGCTGGTTGGCGACGACGCCGATGGTCGAGCCCTCCAGGCGGCCGAAGCCGATGACCATGTTGGCGGCGTAATCGGGCTGCAGCTCGAAGAAGTCGCCCTCGTCCACCACCTTCCCGATCAGCTCCTTGATGTCGTAGGGCGTGTTGGGGTTGTCGGGGACCAGGGTATCGAGGGACGGCTCGGTGCGGTCGGGCGCGTCGGGGGTCGGCCTGACCGGCGGTTTTTCCCGGTTGTTGGCGGGCAGGAAGTCCATGAACCGGCGCAGGGACAGAAGGGCTTCGGCGTCGTTGTCGAAGGCGCGGTCGGCGACTCCGGACTTGGTGGTGTGGGGCCCCGCCCCGCCCAGTTCCTCGTGGGTCACGTCCTCGTGGGTCACCGTCTTCACCACCTCGGGCCCGGTGACGAACATGTAGGACGTGTCCCGGACCATGAAGATGAAGTCGGTCATGGCCGGGGAATACACCGCGCCGCCGGCGCACGGGCCCATGACCACCGAGACCTGCGGCACCACGCCCGACGCCATCACGTTGCGCTGGAAGACCTCGGCGTACCCGGCCAGCGACGCCACCCCTTCCTGGATGCGGGCGCCGCCGGAATCGTTGAGGCCGATCACCGGCGCCCCCACCTTCATCGCCTGGTCCATGATCTTGCAGATCTTTTCGGCGTGGGGTTCGGACAGCGATCCGCCGAAGACGGTGAAATCCTGGCTGTACACGAAGACGGTCCGGCCGTTGATGGTGCCGTAGCCGGTGACCACGCCGTCGCCGGGAATGGTCTGCTTCTCCATGCCGAAATCGGTGCAGCGGTGCTCGACGAACATGTCCCATTCCTCGAAGGACTCGGGGTCGAGCAGCAGCTCGAGGCGCTCGCGCGCCGTCAGCTTGCCCTTCTTGTGCTGGGTCTCGATGCGGTCCTCGCCGCCGCCGAGGCGGGCGCGCCGGCGCTTCTCTTCCAGTTGGCGGATGATGTCGTGCATGGGGCTTTCCCCCGCGTTCCCCTAATACCAAGGGACGCTGATCATGACTCATAGAGATCGCGTAGGCGGCTCGTCGGGCAGGAGGAAAGTTTCAGGCGATGCGGCGCATCGTCGAAACTTTTCGACGCCCTCCGACGGGCCGCATACGCGACCGGAACGGCG
>JADFHR010000141.1 GCA_022567015.1 Pseudomonadota bacterium | reverse complement strand
ACCACAACAGGCCGATCCACATGACCCCGCTGAGCACGTGCAGCCAGCGGAACAGGAAGGACCACCAGTTCTGGTCGAACTCGAGGCCCTGGGTGTGCCAGCCGACGACGACGGCGATCATGATCACGGTCAGGACCACCCCCGCGATCACGGTGTTCTTCAGATCTGCCAGTATGTTGCTCATGTCCATCCCCCAACCATGATTGCCTCGGTACCGCGAAGGCCCGCACTCTAGCGCCGGCCATATTAAAATCATTTTAAACTGGAAGTCTAAAACTTCGTCCGTCAAGGGTACGCCGACGGCGTTCAAATCAAGGTACCACAGGTATCCGGCGACCCTTGGTATTACCCGGTGCGCCCGCTCTTCATCACCTCAAGCTCGAGCTTGAGCAACGGCAGGCGCGGGAAAACAGGTGTGGCGGCGGCGGGGAAGAGCATCATGGCGCCGTGCAAGGGGTCCGGATAGGCGCCCCGGACATTGTCGAACTTGCGGATTTCCAGCGCGACGACCTGATCGGTAACCGGGTCGATGCTCATCCACAGGGCCGTCGGGTTGGTCCGGCCCGCGGTGCCCCGGTCCAGTGTCTTCAAGGGAGGCCCGAAACGGCGCGTGGAAAAGGCGACGACGGCATCGAAGGATTCCGTGGGGAACAGCGCATGCAGGCGGGTGGCCTTGCCGTCATCGTAGCGGACGAGGGCCTGGGCGCCCTGGTACAGGCCGCTTTTGACCCGGACGAGGGACGCCACTTCCGCCGGCCAGTCGACGGGCTCCACACAAACCACCGTGGCGCCGCCCGCCGTTTGCACGCATCGCGCGCCGGCTCTCGGCTCTTCCGGCGTCGGCGGGGCGGCTTTCCCCAGCGCCGCGGACCGGCCCAGGGCCAGGGCCACCTTGTCCAGATCTTCCCGGCGCACGTCGGCCGGCGGGGGCAGGCGGGGCGGGGGCAGCCGGACCCGGGCCGTCCCCACGTCACCGCCGTCGCCCCGCTTCTTTGGCGGAGTGGGCCGGAAGGCCTTGGCCAGTTTCTGGAAGAAACCGCTGGGCTCGTCTGCCGGTCTCGCCCTTCGGATCGGCGGTGCCGCGCTGGCCACGGCCCGTAGTGGCTTTCGCGGCCGTGGGGCGGCAACCTCGCCCGGCGGCGGCGTCCGCGTGGGCCGGGCCTGGACAGCCGGCGGCGTCGTCGTCGTCGTGCCTTCGGGGCCGTGGACCTGGCCGATGACGGGAATGTTGGTTGCCGCCGCCACGTCCGGATCAAAGGGATTGGGCTGGCCGGCGGGCCAGGACGGCGCCGGGCCCGCCATCTCGACCGGCGCTCCCGCGCCGGGGGCCAACGCCGCCACGGACGGGGCAGGGACGGGTTGCAGGATGGGGCCCCGCGAAGCGGGCGGCGCGGGCGCCGGTGCCGCTTGGCCGGCGGTTTCCCGGAAGTTGCGCAGGGACAGGAGGAAGTGGGCGATCTCGAAATAGCCCTTGTCCACGGCCAGGTCCACGGGCGTCAGCTCCCAGTCGTTGACCGCCGTTATGTCCGCGCCCGCCGCGACGCTGGATTGCGCGGCACCGAGGTCGTTCCGGTGCACGGCATCGAACAGGTTTTGGGTGGCCTCCGACAACGGGCTGCCGGAGGAGCGTTGGGCCGCCGCGTCGACGGCGCCCGCGAGCAAAACCCCGATAATCGCCACGGCGCGGCAAAGCGCCGCCGCGCCACCCCGGAAAAAGGGGCCCGCGGGGCGGTGGCCTGTGGTGCGATGGGCAAGACGTTCCATACTCAATCTATCCTGACCGGGACGGCTTGGCCGGCGGCGCCACGCGGTTTTGCCGCCGCCGGACGTGGCCGCGGGTGGAATAATGCCGCTTTTGGCGGCCGGCGACAACGGTGCTGGTCAGGACAAGGGCGCGAGCACCGAGGCGCGGGCCGGACGCGCGCCTTTGCGCTGATGATTTTCCGGGGCGCGGCCTATAATACCAAGGGGCGCGCCCGGCGCGTCCGCCGGCGGATGACGGCAAACGGGAGGACTCCATGGAATACCGCACCTTGGGCCGAAGCGGCCTTCGCGTTTCCCCCATTTGCCTGGGCACCATGATGTTCGGCGGTGCCACCGGCGAGCGCGCCGCCGGGCGTATCGTCGGCCGCGCCCGCGACGCCGGGGTCAACTTCATCGACACCGCGGACACCTACGGCAAGGGCGCGTGCGAGCGCATGGTCGGCAAGCTCATCCGGCGCGACCGGGAGCGCTGGGTGCTGGCCACCAAGGTCGGCAACCCCATGGGCCCGGACCCCCACCAGAGGGGGCTCGGCCGCAAGTGGATCAGCCGGGCCATCGACGCCAGCCTCAAGCGCCTGGGCAGCGATTACGTGGACATCTACTACCTTCACCTGGACGATCCGGAGACGCCCCTGGAGGAAACCATCGCAACCCTGGGCGACCTCATCCGGGCGGGCAAGGTCCTGCACTGGGGATTTTCCAACTTCCGGGGTTGGCGCATCCCGGAGATGGTGCGCCTGGCCGAACGCCTGGGCGTGCCGTGGCCGGTGGTGGCCCAGCCCTATTACAACGCCCTGAACCGCATGCCGGAGGTGGAATACCTTCCCGCGTGTTCCCATTTCGACGTCGGGGTGGTGCCCTACGCCGCCCTGGCGCGCGGCGTGCTCACCGGCAAGTACCCGCCCGGCGCGGCACCGGGCAAGGGCACCCGGGCGGGCCGCAAGGACCCGCGCATCCTGGAGACCGAGTTCCGCAAGGAATCCCTGGTCATCGCCCAAAAGGTCAAGGCCCGAGCCGAATCCCGGGGCATGACGGCGGGGCAGTACGCCTTCAACTGGGTGCTCAACAACCGGCTCGTCACCTCGGTCCTCGCCGGACCCCGGACCGAAAGACAATGGACCGAGTTCCTGGGCGCGCTCGAGCACCCGTTCCCGGCCGGGGACGAGGCCTTCATGGACAAACTGGTGCCGCCGGGCCATCCCTCGACGCCCGGGTACTCCGATCCCAAGTACCCGGTCACCGGGAGGGTGGCGCGGACGTGAGGCGCGGGCAGTGTCCCCGCGCCGGCCACTCCGCCGCCGCCCGTGTCCGGCTGGGAACGCGGCCGCTCGGGCGTCGGCGGCGTCCGCTCAGGCGTGGCGGCCGGCGCCCCGGCGGGCCCGGTTGATGATCTGGTCCAGTTCCTCGTCGTCGATCCAGGTGTCCAACTGAACCCACAGGGGCAGATGGTCCGATAGCTGGTAGGTGAACGCGTTCTTGTCCATGTCCGGGTACTCGGCCTTCGGGAACAGGGCCCGCCAGTCGTCGTCGAAGAAGTCGAGGATGCCGCCGATGTCGCCGATGGTCTTCGTATGACGGCGGTAGTGCAGGATCTGATCGTAGCGCTTGTTGCGGGCGAGGTTGCTGCCACGGTCCAAATCCCGTAGGGCGTCGGCAATGGTCAGTCCCTTCGACGTGATGGCCTTGAACAGGGGGTCGTCCAGCGCCGGAATGTTGAAATCCCCCATCAGGATGATGTCCTTGTCGACGACGTGTTTCTCCCGGCGGCGCTTGTCGATCCACCGTGCCAGGGCCTTGAGGGGGGGAATGCGGGCCTCGGCGCCGTCACCCCACCGGATATGGACGGAAATCAGGATGAAATCGAAGTTGCCGGCCCGGAACGACGCCATGTACGGACTGCGCCACCAGGTGATCACGGGTTCGTACTTGCCGGTCTTGCGGTTCTTCTTGCGCGGCGGGTCGGCTTCCGCGGCCAGCCCGGTGAAGGTCACCGCGCGCTTGTCGTACAGATAGGCCATGCGTTCCCGATTGCCGGCCCGGTCCGCGCTGAAGTCGGAGAATACGGCCCGCCAGTAGGGGCCGAGGATGTCCATGACCCGGCCAAGGTCCGTAAGATCGTCCCGGACCTCGGTAATGCCGATGAGGTCGAACTGGGAGAGGATCTCGGCGATGTAATGGATCGCCGCATGGCTGCGCCGCCGGTTGTTCCGCTTGCGTCCGAACTCGCGGATATTCCATGTGGCGAGGTTCAGGGTCTCGTCGAGCTTCGAGGGCGGAATGACCGCATCGCCGATCCGCTTTCTGAGAATTTTCAGTCCCCGGGCGACCTCCGGGCTTGGGGTTCCATGGAACATGTTTACCCTCCCGTCGTCTCGGTGAACGCATAATGCGTGTATATCTTATATATTGTTCTTTGAAAACGTTAGGGTTCTCGTGGGCGGCTGCGGCCCGCCGGTCGATGCCCGTGCGCCGGCTATTCCGCCGCCGCCCGCGTTTCGCCCAGCCACCCGTCGAGATCCTTGAGCGCGCGGGCCGAGAGCGCCTGCTTGCGCTCCCTGCCCCGGGTCCGGCGGCCGCCGGCGTCCGCGGCCTCGATCGGCGGGAACAGGCCGAAGTTGACGTTCATGGGCTGGAAGGTTTCGGCCATCGCGTCGCCGGTAAGGTGGCCGAGGAGCGCCCCCAGCGCCGTGGTCGAGGGCGGCGGCGACGGGGTCCGCCCGAGCCGCTCGGCGGCGGCGAAGCGCCCGGCAAGCAGGCCCATCGCGGCGCTTTCCACATAGCCCTCGCATCCCGTGATCTGTCCGGCGAAGCGCATCCGCGGGCGGCTTTTCAGGCCGAGGGTGCGGTGCAGCAGCCTGGGGCTGTTGATGAAGGTGTTGCGGTGGACGCCGCCGGGGCGCGCGAACTCGGCGCCTTCCAGGCCGGGGATGGTTCTGAACACCCGCTTCTGCGCGCCGTGGGTGAGCTTGGTCTGGAAGCCGACCATGTTGTAGAGCGTCCCCAATGCATTGTCCTGGCGCAACTGGACCACGGCGTGGGGCTTGGTTTGCGGGTCGTGGGAGTTGGTCAGGCCGACCGGCTTCAGGGGACCGAAGGCCAGGGTCCGGCGTCCGCGCCCGGCCATGACCTCGACCGGCAGGCAGCCCTCGAAGTACGGCGTGTCCTTTTCCCAGTCCTTGAACGCCGTCGTGTCGGCGCCAAGCAGGGCGTCGACGAAGGCCTCGTACTCGTCCCCGGTCAAGGGGCAGTTGATGTAATCGGCCCCCTCGCCCTTGTCGTAGCGGGACTGGAACCACGCCTTGGAGAAATCGATGCTGTCCTTGTAAACGATGGGGGCGATGGCGTCGAAGAAGGCCAGTGCGTCCTCGCCGGTGGTCTCGCGGATGGACCGGGCCAGGTCCGGCGAAGTCAGGGGCCCGGTGGCGACGATCACCGAATCCCAGGCCTCGTCGGGCAGGGCCGGCACCTCTTCGCGCTCGATGGTGACCAGGGGTTCCGCCTCCAGGGCCTCCTGCACGGCGCGGCTGAACCCCACCCGGTCCACGGCGAGGGCCGAGCCCGCCGGCACCCGGTGCGTATCCGCCGCCCGCATGATCAGGGAACCCAGGCGGCGCATCTCTTCGTGCAGCAGGCCGACGGCGTTGTGTTCGGCGTCGTCGGAGCGCAACGAGTTCGAACACACCAGTTCCGCCAGGCCGTCCGTGACGTGGGCCTCGGTGGGGCGCACGGGCCGCATCTCGTGGAGGACCACGGGGACGCCGGCGCGCACCGCCTGCCAGGCGGCCTCGGACCCCGCCAGGCCGCCGCCGATGATGTGAATGGGTCTCATGCGCGCGCTGCCCATGGCCGCGCTCCCTTACCTCTTACCGCGCCCCGGCCGCGGCGAAAGCCGTTGCACCGATGTCTTCGCGCCGTCCCTTAATGGCCCGCCAGGGCGTTCCACTTGGGCAGGAGGACGATGGAGTTGGGATTGAAGCCCAGGTTCTTCAACGTGTCCACGGAGCCGATGACTTCCTGCTTTTGCAGATCGACCACGGTGATGGAGCCGTCGTCCATGCCCTTCAGATTGATGAACGCGTTCTGAACGAAGCCGTATTTCCAGTCCTTGGTGAACCCGACGTGATGGGCGCCCGCCGCCGTCTTGATGGTCTTCAGCAATTCGGGCTTGGCCGGGTCCTTGCTGATATCGAAGATATGGAAATGGCCCGGATTGGCCGTGGTCACATACATACGCTCGGATTTCGGACCGAAGTAGATTTCCAGCGGTACGCCGCTGCCGGTGCCGTTGAAATCGTAGGCTTGGGCGACATCGAATTCTTTCGATTGCGGGTTCCAGGTCGCGGTCCAAAGGGTGCCACCGAACATAATGGTGATGTAGGCCAGCGGTGGATTGGCGCCCGGAACGAACAGGATCTCCACCGGCGCCACCCCGGACGGTGAAGGCTTGCCGGAAAGCTTGTAGCTGGTCAGCGGAGTTCCGGTGCTCGCCTCGACGGCGGTGATGGTTTCGCCGGGATCCGTGAGATCGTGCTTGATGGTATTGGTGACCAGGATGCGGTCGATCGCGTCGTTGATGGCGATGCCGTGCGGATAAGGCTTGGCCAGGGAAATCGTCGACGTGATCGCGTCCGTCCCGACGTCGCCAACGATGATGTTGCCCGACCCCATGCAGGTCAGGTACCAAGTCTTGTTATCGGCAGAAAAAACGACATCTTCACCGACCTGGCAATCGGGTACGTCGATGACTTTAATGCGATACGGATTCGCCGTCATATAAATAACTCGAAGTTCCGGCTTACCGAGCGCAGTCAAATAGATCTTCGTCGCGTCCCGGTTGTAGAAAACATGGTGTGCCACCAGGTCCGACGGCAGCGGAAAGTCTGCCAGGATGTTGCCGTAGTTGTCCGACTCAGGGTCGACGTCGATAATCGCGATGCCTTCTTTGCGTCCCTGGGTTCCGAAAGGCATTTTCAGGTCTTTCAATGAATCATTCGGTTTGGATTCGTAATTGAGCAAAGCGAGAATCTCGGCATCGCTGCTTAATGGAATCAGTAAAGCACTTGCGAGCAAAAGCGCGAGTAATTTGTTCATTGGTTCGCCCCCCAAAGGCCGGTTTGCATGCTGTGCATGTCGTCCCCTTAGTCTAGACTAAGGAACCCGCAACTGCATAGCTTAAAATCGATGGCCTTTCCGCTTATTCAAACCGCAAGGACCCTGGCAATCTCAACAGCCATATTTGGTCTGAGTCTAAGTCTGGCGGCCGAGCAGCAGACGGACGATGCGACGAACGCGACGGTACGGATCGAGATTCGCATCGAGAACCGCAAGCTTGTCGGGGATCAGGTCATTCGGCTTACGCAGGGACAGCGCGTCGAGATCGTCTGGATCACGGACGAGGCGGTGGAACTGCATATGCATGGCTATGATATTCGGGTCGAGATATCGCCGGATGGCCCTGCAACAATGACATTCACGGCACATGCGACTGGCCGTTTTCCCGTGACAAGTCACGGCTTCGGTGACGAGAACGGTCATGGACACGTCACGCTTGCATACATCGAGATTAACCCGATTAAGTGATGCTGGCGGCCCGTGCAATTTTTGCGTTCCTCGGCTGCGCGTTATCCGTCACCGCCCAGGCCCACGGCTTTGCGGAGCGCTATGACCTCCCGGTGCCGCTGCATCTTTACCTTGCAGGATCGGCCGCAGCTGTTGCGCTCTCGTTCGTAGTCGTTGCGTATTTCGTTCGCGGCGACCGGACCGTACAGCGTTATCCGACGTTCAATCTCCTGGGTACGAGCGCAGGTCGTATCCTTGCCAGCCGGATGGTTCGCTTTGTCTTGCAGCTATTCACAGTATTTATGCTCGTACTTGTTGTCGTTGCCGGGTTCATCGGTGATACCGATCCGTTCAAGAACATTGCGCCAACCACGGTATGGGTCATCTGGTGGGTCGGCTTCGCTTATATTTCCGGCATGCTTGGTGATCTCTGGGCCCTGCTGAATCCGTGGCGCACGGTCTTCGAGGGGGCACAATGGTTGTTTGCAAAGTTGCAAAGCGGCAAACGTCTCGGACTGAACCGGGACTATCCTGAGAAACTTGCGAGCTGGCCGGCCGCGATACTGTTTGTCTGGTTCATCTGGGCCGAGCTGATATGGCCAGCGAGTGATACGCCGGCCGAGCTGTCACAGATGGTGCTTACGTACAGCGTCATCACCTGGGTCGGAATGTTCACCTTCGGCAGCCGCAACTGGCTGCGCCACGGCGAGGTATTCACAGTTTTGTTCGGCTTACTGGCCCGATTGGCGCCGACAGAGTACCTCGCCGAGCGGCAGGAGTGGAAGGTCCAGGTCCTCGACTCCGGCGAAGGCATTTTCGAGGAAATCAAAGGTCTTCCTGAAGAGAAGATCATTTACACACCTTACATCCATCACACGGGTGAGGATCTATGGTCGCCCGGACACAGATATCTTCTCGTGCCGATGATTGTCGACCGTAATTCTAAATCCAGCCAGCCTAACTTTTACGCACTTGATCTGACCCATGGCTCTCTGATGGCATTTGAAGGTCTACCAGCTTGGAGTGTTAGGCATTGGCTGGATGAAGAACGAGTCGAAGTCCTCACTTCACGTTTGTTTCCCGGACCGATTCAACGGGGTCCTCAACCCGCACGTAGTGCCGCCATCCA
>JADFHR010000140.1 GCA_022567015.1 Pseudomonadota bacterium | reverse complement strand
AGGCCGGCGGGGAAATTGCCCGCGGCGCACCCGCCGGGCGTCGAAGGCGCGCCGCCGTACCGAAAAACCGCGCCTACAACTGTCGCAAAAAAGTCACGGGCCATCAAAAACACGGGTTCTCACACGTTCGTGATTTCCCCTGACGCCGTACCGGCGTGACTATGGGACCACAGACAGGTTGGGGAACCTATCGGGGCGCCTGCGGGCCCGGAGTAAGATCCGGGCGGGGCGCCGTTTTTTTGGTTAAGCGATTTTTTCGGCTTCTCGGGGACTAGTGGGGAAAAAGCGATGTTTGAAATATCACGGAATAGGGGAGACACACCGTGTACAAGAAAACCCTGCAGACCTCCGTCGCGGCGGCGGCGCTCTTCGCCTTCGCGGCACCCTTCGCCGGGCCAGCCTCGGCCGGGGGCAACACCGTCGTCAACGGCAATAGCCAGGTAAAGATTGCGATCACTGGCCAGCTCAGCCGCATCGTCCGCCTCACGGACGACGGAAACACGACCAATATCCACCACACCAGCAACTCCTTCAGCGGCAACCGGGTGCGTTTCATCGGCACGGCCAAGGCCTGGGAATCGCTGACCATCGGCACCCGGATCGAGTTCCAGTTCAACAACCGGACCTCCAACGAATCCGGTAACTTCGCCGCCAACGGCGCCAAGGACGAGGATACCGGCGACGACACCGGGATCGACCCCCGCTACCAGGACATCACGTTCGCCGGCCAATGGGGCAAGTTCTACGTCGGCAAGGGCGATTCCGCCGCCAACAACACGGCCGAGGCGGACCTTTCGGGAACCCAGATCGCCGCCAACGTGACGGCTGGCGATATTTTCGGCGGCAGCCACTTCCTGATCGACAACCTGCCGGCCGGAACGTCGCAGGACCCCAACCTCAACGGCGGTCTCAGTGGCCCGCGGGCGAGCACCATATTCCGCAGCTTCGACGCCCTGAGCCGTACCCAGCGGATACGCTACGACACGCCCAAGTTCTTCGGCACGGTAGTGTCGGTCGGCCACAACCAGGGCGACATCCCCGACGCGGCCATCCGGTGGGCGGGCAGCTTCGCCGGAACCAAGGCGGTCATCCGCCTTGGCTGGATGGACAGGTCCGCCGCGAGCTCCACGAGGGGCACCCAGGTCGACGGTTCGGCGTCGATCCTCCATTCCAGCGGCCTCAATCTCACCGTGGCGGGCGGAGTGGAGAACCTGAAGGGTACCGCCAACCTGGGCCGCGATAACCCGACCGAGCTCTATCTCAAGGTCGGCTACAAGGCCAAGATCTTCAGTGCGGGAACGACCAACTTCTTCGCCGATTACGCGGACTACGACGACACAACCGCCAACGGCGACGATGGCACGTCTTGGAGCATCGGGGTCGTGCAGATCCTGGAGAATTACGCGACGGAGCTGTTCGCCGTGTTCAACATCGCCGAGTTCGACGACTCCACGACCAACAGCTACGACGACCTGACGAGTGGTTGGGTCGGCGCCCGCGTGAAGTTCTAGCGCCGGCACCCCCACGGGTAATACCCCGTAATACCTGCCCCCGGCCGCGGACGCAAAGCGCGGTCGGGGGTTTTTTTGGCGCCGCCGCGCCCCGTGGGCGGGGTCTGCCGGGGGCCAAGATGCGGCGGGTCTGGCGTGTTTTGGCGTTTTGGTCTATCCTCTGGCCCGGCGCCGCGCCGTCACGCGCGGCGGGGTAGGGGCTATGCCCGGGGGAAGAGACATGGAATCGCGCATCGGGAGGTACCGCGTCCGCGGGGTGAGAGCCTTAAGCGCCGTTTGCGTGGCGGGCTTGGTGCTTGCGGCGTGTGAAGGCAGTGGCTACCAGCCGGGCGACCCGCAGGTGGACGCCAACCCGATCTGGGAGAAGGGCGAGGACCGCAGCGGCAGCATCTTCGGGCGCCAGGGCCTGCTGCTCTTCGAGACCGAGGCGGACAGGGCCGGCGTGGACGGGGGCGGGGGCATCGGCGTCAACAGTTTCTTGTGGCGGGCGTCCCTGGACACGATCTCGTTCATGCCGGTGAATTCGGCCGACCCCTTCGGCGGCGTCATCATCACCGACTGGCACGCGACGCCGGAGACGCCGGGGGAGCGTTTCAAGCTGAATGTGTACATCCTGGGCCGGGCCCTGCGCGCCGACGGGGTGCGCGTCGCCGTCTTCCGCCAGGTCCAGGACGGCAACGGCTGGCGCGACGCGCCGGTGGCCGCCAGGACCGACACCCGGATCGAGGACGCCATCCTGACCAAGGCCCGCCAACTGCGCCGTAAAACCCTGAAGCAATAGACGCCATCCTCGCTTGGGCCGGGGGCCACCGTTTCCCATGGCGGCGCGAGCCCGCGCCGGCGGGCGCCGAAACGGCGGGCTTCGGGGGTTTCAGGGGCCGACAGAAACAATCAGGGCGCCATGGAGCGGTACAACTTCAAGGAAGCCGAGGTCAAGTGGCAAACGGTCTGGGAGGAGCGCCGCTGCTTCGCCGCGTCCGAGGACGCGGACCGCCCCAAGTATTATGTTCTGGAAATGTTCCCCTATCCTTCGGGCCGCATCCACATGGGGCACGTGCGCAACTACACCCTTGGCGACCTCGTCGCCCGCTACAAGCGCGCCCGCGGGTTCAACGTGCTTCATCCCATGGGCTGGGACGCCTTCGGCCTGCCGGCGGAGAATGCGGCCAAAGAGAACAAGGTCCACCCGGCGGCGTGGACCCACGACAACATCGACACCATGCGCCAACAGCTCAAGTCCATGGGCCTGTCCTACGACTGGGCGCGCGAGCTGACCACGTGCGATCCCGAATACTACCGTCACGAACAGAAGATGTTCCTCGACTTCCTCGAACACGGTCTGGCCTACCGCAAGGAATCCTGGGTCAACTGGGACCCGGTGGAGAAAACGGTTCTGGCCAACGAACAGGTGATAGACGGCCGGGGATGGCGGTCCGGGGCGCCCGTGGAGAAGCGGCAACTGGCCCAGTGGTTCCTGCGCATCACCGCGTTCGCCGACGATCTCCTGGAGACGCTGGAGTCGCTCGAGCGGTGGCCCGAACGGGTGCGGCTGATGCAGGAAAAATGGATCGGCCGTTCCGAAGGACTGCGCATGTTCTTCACCCTGAAAGGCCGCGGCGACCGCCTGGAAGTGTACACGACGCGCGCCGACACTATCTTCGGCGCCACGTTCTGCGCCATCGCCGCCAATCACCCGCTGGCCCTGGAGCTGGCCGAAGGGGACGCGGACCTGGCCGCCTTCGTCGCCGAATGCAACCGGCTCGGCACCAGCGAAGCCGCCATCGAAACCGCCGGCAAGGAGGGGTACGACACCGGCCTCCGCGCCCTGCATCCCTTTGCCGGGGGGCGCGAGCTCCCGGTCTTCGTCGCCAATTTCGTGCTCATGGAATACGGCACCGGCGCCATCTTCGGCTGTCCGGCCCACGACCAGCGCGACCTGGAATTCGCCCGCAAGTACGGCCTCGACGTCGTTCCCGTCGTTCTCCCGCCGGACGCCGATGGGGCCTCCTACGCCATCGGCGACGAGGCTTATTTGGATGACGGGTCGGTCATCAATTCGGATTTCCTGAACGGATTGAGCGTCGAGGAGGCCAAGGCCGAGGTGGCGGACCGCCTGCAGGCCGCCGGCGCCGGACAACGGGCGGTGAACTACCGCCTGCGCGACTGGGGAGTGTCCAGACAACGCTACTGGGGGTGCCCGATCCCGGTGGTTCACTGTGCCGGCTGCGGCATCGTTCCCGTCCCCGAGGCGGACCTTCCGGTCCGCCTCCCCGAGGACGCCGACCTGGAGGCGCCGGGCAACCCGTTGGAGAACCATCCGACGTGGGCCCAGGTGGATTGCCCGGCCTGCGGCAAACCGGCCCGACGCGAGACCGATACCTTCGATACCTTCTTCGAATCGTCCTGGTACTTCGCCCGCTTCTGCTCGCCCACGGCCGACACCGCCTTCAGCCGCGGCGCCGTGGACTACTGGCTGCCGGTGGATCAGTACATCGGCGGCATCGAGCACGCCGTTCTCCATCTTCTCTATTCGCGCTTCTTCACCCGCGCCCTGAAACAATGCGGATACCTGGGCATCAAGGAGCCCTTCGCCGGGCTCCTCACCCAGGGCATGATCTGCCACGAGACCTATCGGGACGCCGACGGCGGCAAGTGGCTGTATCCGGAAGACGTGATTGGCGCCCAGGACGGCTCCTTCGTGCACGCCGCGACCGGGGCGCCGGTGACCGTCGGCCGGTCGGAGAAAATGAGCAAGTCCCGCAACAACGTGGTCGACCCCCAGGCCATCATCGACGCCTACGGCGCCGATACGGCGCGCCTGTTCATGTTGTCGGACAGCCCGCCGGACCGGGACCTGGATTGGACGGACGCGGGGATCGACGGCGCCTGGCGTTACGTGAGCCGGCTGTGGCGCATGGTCGCGGAACCGAAGGTCGGCCTTGTTCCCGTCGGATCGCCAATGCCCGAAGACCTGTCCCCGGCCGCCGAGACGGCACACCGGGCCATCCATAAAACCATTGCCAACGTATCGGCGGACCTGGATAAGTTCCATTTCAACAAGGCGGTCGCCAGGGTGCGGGAACTGACCAATCTGTTGGAGGACCTGGACGGCGCTGGGGACGGCTGGGTCCTGCGCGAGGGCCTGGAGACGGTGGCGCGCTTGATCGGTCCCATGATGCCCCACCTGGCGGAGGAACTGTGGCAGCGGCTGGGCCACGAGACCCTGGTGGCGGAGACGCCCTGGCCGGAGGTGGATGATTCCCTGCTCGAAGAAGACACCGTCACCGTCGCCGTCCAGGTCAACGGGAAGCTCCGGGGAACGGTGCGTTTGCCCAAGGACAGCGACCGGGAATCCGCGACATCGGCCGCCCTGGATCTGGACAACGTGGTCAAGGCCGTCGGCGGCAGGCCCGTGCGCAAGGTCATCGTGGTGCCCAACAGGATCATCAATGTCGTTGTTTAGGACAGTCGCGCCGCTGTTTGTCGTGCTCCTTCTCGGGGCCTGCGGCTTCCGCTCGCTCTACGGAACCGACGCCACACGGGACGCCCCGGGCGACCTGGCGACCATCGAAGTCAATCCCATCGCCGACCGCCTCGGCCATCAGTTGCGCAATAACCTCCTGGACCTCCTCAATCCCCGGGGACGCCCGGCCAATCCCCGGTACTTCCTGACCGTGCAGCTCGATCAGTCCACCCAGCGCCTGGCGATCGAGAAGGACGCGTTTGCGACGCGGGCCAACCTCCGGCTCCTGGCGAATTTTTCCCTCCACGACCCGGACAGCCAGGAAATCGTGCTCTCGGGCAAGAGCCTGATGGTGAGCAGCTACAACGTCCTGGACTCGGAATTCGCCACCCTGATGGCGGAGAAGGACGCCAAGGCCCGCGCCGCCCGCGAAATCGCCCACGACATCCGCACGCGGCTGGCCGCGTTCTTCGTGCGTCAAGGAGGTGGGGAAGAAAGCCGGTGAAGATCACGGCCGCGCGCGTCGAGCGGTTCCTGCGCCGGCCCGACCGCGCCGTTGTCTGCACGTTGGTTTACGGGCCCGACCAGGGCCTGGTGCGCGAGCGGGCCGAGACACTGGTCCGCCACGTGGCCGGGGACCTCGACGATCCTTTCCGGGTGGTCGAACTGACCGCCGCTGCGGTGGCGAACGATCCGGCGTGCCTGGCCGACGAGGCGGCGACCCTCAGCTTTTCCGGCGGCCTGCGGGTGGTGCGGGTGCGCGCCGCCAACGATGGCCTGACCAAGGTCTTCGAGGACTTTCTCGCGGTTGCCCGCGACGACGCCCAGGTGGTGGTGGAGGCCGGGCACCTTGGAAACCGCTCGTCCCTGCGCCGGGTCTTCGAGCGCGCCGGGAACGCCGCGGCGCTGGCATGCTACCAGGACGACGAGCACGTCCTGCACGGGATTATCGCGGAGTCCCTGGCCGGCCACGGGTTGACGGCTTCGCCGGACGCCCTTGCGTATCTCACGGAAAACCTGGGCGCCGATCGCCAGGTGACCCGAAACGAACTGGAAAAGCTGGCGCTCTATAAGGGCGGGCCCGGCACCGTCAGCCTGGAGGACGCCGCCGCCAGCGTCGGCGACAGCGCCGCCACATCGTATGACGCGGTGGCGTATGCGGCCGCCGGGGGCGATCAGCCGGGCCTGGACCGGGCGCTGAATCGCGCCTTCACGGAGGGGCTCCACGCCGTCGGCCTGTTGCGGGCCGTCGCCCGCCACCTGCGGCGCCTGCATCTGGCCATCGCCCAGGTGGCCCGGGGACGTTCGCCCGAGCAGGCCATGAAGGCCCTGAGGCCGCCCGTCATCTTCACTTTCGCCGGCCGTTTCGGCGCCCAGATGAGCGCCTGGCCCAATCCCCGCCTGGCCGCCGCCATGGAAATCCTCATCGCGGCCGAGGTCGAGTGCAAGACCACGGGCCTGCCGGCGCGCGCCATCTGCGGCCGCGCCCTGATGCGCATCGCCCAGGCGGCGCGGCAAGCCGGCGCCCGCCCCTGAGCGGGCCGGGGACCCCGTTCTCATACACCAACGGGTGGTGGCCTTACGGCCATGGGGGGCTCCTGCCTGCGCGAAGCCGGAGCTTCGCTTCGGCGAAGGCAGGCCGCCCCCATTATACCAAGGGGATTTCAAATCCCCTGGACCCCTTGTTGTTGGGTTCCAAGGGCCGTCGGCCCTTGGTGGGGATCAAAAGGGGCAACGCCCCTTTGGCTTCATCGGTTCACTGTATTCTGGCGCGGCACCGGCCCGGTTGCGGAACGATCCGGGGACGGATCGACCCGGATGTCAAACGACCCCGGGGCGTGGGTTCTTATTCGGTCTTATCGGTCGCGGTGGGATCGTCCGGCCGGTCCGACTCCGGCCCGCCGTTGTCCCCGACGGCCGGCCCGCCGGAGGGGGGCTCCTCCGCGGTTCCGCCTGTTTCACCGGCGGGCTCTTCGCCCCCGGTGGAGGACGGCGATTCACCGGCGCCGTCGGCCCCTTCGCCCGCGGGACCTCCGGAGTCTTCGGAGTCTTCGGGAATTTCGGGCGGTGCTTCGGCGGCGGTTTCGGGGAGCGGCCCGGGCACATCCGCGGCAATCCCATCGGTCGCCTCGGCGGGGTCGGGCCCGGCGCCCGGCGGCCCGGCGCCGTGGGGCTCGTGACTCAATCGATGCAGGATGTCGTCGAGCTGGTCCAATGACCCGTAATGGATGATCAACGCGCCGCCGCCGCCGCGGAACTTGATCTCCACCTTAAGGCCCAACAGGTTTGTCAGGTCCCGTTCCAGGGAAAGGGTGTCGGCATCCTTTTCCGCCACGTGGCGCCGGGCCCTGGTCCGCACGCCCTTGCTTTGGGCCAGCTTTTCGGTCTGGCGCACGTTCAGGCCCTGGCGCACCACCTGGCGGGCGAGGGTATCGGGATTTTCGGCGTTGAGCAGGGCGCGCGCGTGGCCCGCGGTGAGGGCGCCGCCGTCCACCAGTTCCTTGACCGAATCGGGCAGGGCCAACAGGCGCACCATGTTGGCCACATAACTGCGGCTCTTGCCTACGGCCCGGGCCAGGTTGGTCTGGGTCTGGTCGAACTCCTTCAACAACCGGCTGTAGCCTTCCGCCTCTTCCAGGGGCGAAAGGTCCTGGCGCTGCAGGTTCTCGACGAGGCCGATCTCCAGGACATCCCGGTCGGAGAAATCTTTGACGACCACCGGGATCTCGTGCACCTGGGCTTTCTGGGCGGCCCGCCAGCGCCGTTCGCCGGCGACGATCTCGAAGGCGTTGGCGTGCTCCGGGTGGCGGCGCACGAGGAGGGGCTGCAGGATGCCCCTGTCGCGGATGGATTGGGCCAGGGACTCGATCTGCTCGTCGTCCACCCGGTGACGGGGCTGAAAGGGGCCCGGGTGGACGAACTCGATGGGCACCATCCTGGCCACCCGGAGCTTGTCGAGCTCGGCGTAGTCTCCGCTGTCCTCCCCGAGCAGGGCGGCAAGGCCCCGGCCCAGTTGGCTGTGTTTTTTGTCGCCGGCCATCAGGCCGCCACCCGGCGCTCGCGCCGGAGCACCTCCCTGGCCAGGTGGATATAGGCCTGGGATCCGGCGCAGCGCATGTCATAAACCAGGACCGGCCTGCCGTGCGAGGGGGCCTCGGATACCCGCACGTTGCGGGGAATCACCGTTTCGTAGACCTTGTCGCCGAAATAGGCGCGGATGTCCGCGGCCACCAGCTCGGACAGATTATTGCGTCTATCGAACATGGTTAACACGATACCCTGTATTTCGAGCCCGGGGTTGAAGGCTCGTTTCACCCGCTCAACGGTCTTGATCAGGTAGCTGATGCCTTCCAGGGCGAAGAACTCGCACTGCACCGGCACGAGCACGGCCTGGGCGCAGACCAGGGCGTTGACGGTGATCAGGCCGAGGGCCGGCGGGCAATCGATGAGGACGAAATCGAAGTCCGCGACTGCGTTCTCCATGGCATCGCGGAGGCGGAATTCGCGGCGTGCCACGTTCACCAGTTCTATTTCGGC
>JADFHR010000311.1 GCA_022567015.1 Pseudomonadota bacterium | reverse complement strand
GCCGCATACGCGACCGCAACGGCGGCTTACCAAGGCTTTCGGACGGCGTCGCGCACGCTTTGCGATGCCCCGCATCGCCACAGCGCACGCTTAGGGCCGAAAACCTTGGTAAGCCGGCTCGTCGGGTCATGATCGGCGCCCCTTGGTATCAGGTGATCATATCGAGAACCGTTCCCTTGCCGACCCTGGGCGGCTCGAGCAGCATCTCGGTCAGGAGTTCGGCGCGGGCCTGGTTGATTTCGAAGGCCAGGGACAGGGCGTTCAGGAACTGGCTGTGCTTAAACTGCAGTTTCTTGATTTCGGCGATCTTTTCGCCGGTATCCGCCAACTGCACGGCTTCGATCTGCAGGGTCACGCTGAGCAGTTTCGACCCCACGCTTTCCTGGAACGTATTGATGGCGTCCAGGTTGGAGAGCAACACCAGGACGCCGGACTCAAGCTTTGAAAGGGCGGCGCTGACGGCATCGTTCCTTTCCGTTGCGTCCGCATACGAATTGAAGTCGGAGATGCCAAGCCCCTCGTCCCGCACCCTGACCAGGCCGTCCCGGACGTTGAAGCCGATGGCCAGGCCACTCACCTTGCGGATGCTCAGCAGCTCCTTGTCGATCTTGGCGAGAAGGTTGTCGAAGGCCGTCGCGTCGCTGCCCGAGGCCAGGGTTTTGAGCGTACCCAGATTGTCGATCACACCGTTCGTGATCGTCATTTTCATGAAGGTCTGGTTCTTGAATCGATCGATCAGGGGGGTCAGCCGCTGGAGCCTTTTCTTCTCCAGCCCAAGGAAAACATCGACGTTGTTGACGATGGACTTATCGTTCAGCTTCTCGATCTTTTCCGCCAGCTGATCGATAAGCTTGTTCTGCAGGATGCTGAACTGCAGCTCGAAATTCGGCCGCTGGGCGATGACGGCGAGCCGCCCGAGGGTGCGCGCCACCGAGAAGAACCCGGCGTTGGGCCCCTGAAAAAATGTTCCGATACCTACCACGGCGGGGCTTGTGTCCTTTGGCGTGTGTTTCTTAGAGTGCCGTCGCGCGGAGACGATGGTCCATGTGGTGCGTGGGCGCCCTTTTTTCCATACGCGGCGCGAAGAAAGCGCCTTGCGGCGCTTTCCTTTGGCGGCGACGGGAACCGCGCCCGATCCTTCCATGAGACCACGGGCGGGTTAAATTTAGGTAAACCGGCGGCCCGCAAACATCCCGGCGGCCCCCGCCGCCGGGCGCCGGCGCTCAGGCCGGGGCCTTCCCGACAAGACCCATCAGTTCCTTTTCGTGCTTCAACAGGTCCTGGGCCGCCTTGAGCGCCTGATAGAGGCGGTCTTCCCGGACTTCCTTGATGATCTTGCCGATGATCGGGGCCGAGCTTTGACTCGCGTCCGCGAACTGACGGACGTATTCGTCGAACGACGTCAGGTACTCGGTCTTCTTGTGGGGAAAAATGTAGGCGCACTGCAGGGCAAAATACACGCGCGCGGCCGGCGTTACGCTGTCCTCCTCCGACATGATCTCTTTCTGGCGGAGGATGGAGACCTGGTTGTGGATCAGCAGCTTCGTATTGGAACCCGTGTTTTCGATGACCGCGCCGTTAATGATGAGCTTGTCACCCGATTTGATTTCGATCATCAAAGGCACGGCAGGTCTCCGACGGAAATTTGCATGAAACCGGCATCTGCGGGGATTGCCCGGTGTTGAAGCGCTGTTGGCCGGGCGCCGGAGCGGCAAAGATAATCCCATTGGCGGTGACCGTAAACCGCGTTCTCCGTGCCTGTCCGGCGGCGCCGGCGCCGGGGCGGGCGGGCGCAAACGGGATGGCAAAGGGGGCGCGTCCGCATGGTCCCGTCACTCCTTGTGGGAGTCGTCGCGGAGGCGTCCCTTGAGGCGGCGCATCTTGTTGATGGCCGCCAACCCGGGGTGATCGGCGAGGACCGCCAGGATATCCTCCATCCCGGGCAGGGCGGGGTCCGGCGGCAGGTGCGTGAACAGGGCCTCCAGGAAACGCATGTCCTCGGGGTAGTCCAGGGTCCACCGGTGTTCGGCCACGGCGCCGCCCGGCCCGGACAGGTTGGCGCGGCGGATGTCGGGATGGGTGCGCAGCCACGGGGTGACGTGTTCGCGCGCATGGACGTCCCGGGCCCATCGGG
>JADFHR010000310.1 GCA_022567015.1 Pseudomonadota bacterium | reverse complement strand
GATATGCGGGGGACGCCCCCGCGGCCCCCGGCGTCGTCGCGCGCCGCTTGTGATGCTCCAGCATCACGGCGCGCCGCGCTCCTAGCCGGAAACCTCGCAAGACCGTCGTATGATACGCGAAATCGTGAAAGTAAGTACTAGGGGTCGGCGGCGCCCTGTGCGGCGAGAAACCCTTGCATGTGATGGCTGGCCTGGACGGGGGCGTACACGTAGGACCGGCCGACCGGGCAGGCCAGGCGGGCGCGGCAGCCTTGATCCAGGCAATCGGCGCCGGCCGGCGCCGAGATGTGGGCCGTGCATGCCGGCACGTCGTAGGCGCCGGTCGTAAAGGCGTCCACCGGACAGGCGGAAAGGCAGGGCTTTTCCGAACACGTCTCACAGGGACTGGGACGCGTATCCGGCGGCGGCAGGGCCAGCGTCGCGGCGAACACCAGGGCCGCGCGATAGGCGTGCCAGAGCCCGAAGTCGGGGTGGATCAGCGGGCCGATGGGCGACGGATGGACCGGCTCGGCGCGCCGGGCCCAGCGCTGGAAGGGAAGATAAGGGGGGCCGTCGAAGGGAAACAACACCCGCGCGCCCAGCCCATCGGCCACCTTGCCCATGATCCGGCGCGCCCACCCGTTGAGCGGGTGGGGTTCGTCCCGGCGCCCGCGGGAAAACGCCTTCCACATCTCCGGACCGGCGTTGCCGACGAGCACCAGCGTGCCGGCTTCGCCGGGCACGGCATCGGCCGGGCGTGGGTGGAATCCGCCCCGGCAAATCAGCCCGTGGGCGGCGACGGCGGCCTGCACGGACGCATAGTCTGTCATCGTGCCCCGGCGCACCCGCTTCCGCGTCCCGGTCCTTCCACCATGGGCGCGGTTTCACCGCTCACCGTGTCGGTGTCCTCTCCCATCGAACCCGGCCACCGGCGGCGTGACCGCTCAGCGGAGCTGCGGTGAGTTGGCCATCGACTTGACCAGCTCGAACACCCGCTTTTGCAGCCGCGGGTGGGCGATACGGGCATAGTTGTGCATGAGCGCGATAATCTCGCGCGAACGCGTCGGGTCGCCCGCAATCTCGACCGAAGGCTGCGCCCGCCGGCCGCGTGTGCCCTTGCCTTTACCCTTCGCGGCCGCTTGCGGCATCCCGTCGTACAAGAACCCCACGTCGATGCCCAAGGCCTTGGCCATCTTGTACAGGTTGCTGGCGCCGACGCGGTTGGCCCCGTTTTCATACTTCTGAACCTGCTGGAAGGTGACACCGATTGCCTGGCCAAGCTTGGTCTGGCTCATGCCGAGGCCGAGACGCCGGACACGCAGGCGGGAACCCACGTACCTGTCGATGGGATCAGCCGTCCCTTTGGAGGCCCGTTTTTTCTTCATCGTCCGCATACTATTCCTCAAACTACAGGCATTGGTTTAATACAACCGTTAGGATAAACCTAAACATGGTGAAAGTCTCGTACTTAAGCAAGATCAAATTTTGCCGTGCCCGGAGAATTTGCAACGCCGCCGGGCACTCTCTTGACTCGGGGTGTGGCCGCTCATAGAGTGCGCCGCCTGAGCGAAAGCCTTTCGGGGCTCCGCCAGTCCGCGAGTTTCGCGCACTGGCGTTTTTCATTGACCGGACGAAACGCCGTTGGACCGAGCGCAATGTTTGACCACAATGTTTGACAGCTTGACCGACCGCCTGGGTGAGATCTTCCAGGGCCTCAGGAAACGTGGGGCCCTCAGCGAAGCCGACATCACGGAAGCCCTGCGCCAGGTGCGGGTGGCGCTGCTCGAGGCCGACGTGGCGTTGTCCGTGGTCAAGGACTTCATCGCCGCCGTCCGCGAGCGCGCCATGGGCCAGGAGGTGCTGCGCAGCGTCACCCCGGGCCAGATGGTGGTCAAGATCGTCTATGACCATCTGGTGGAAATGCTGGGTGGCGAAGGAGCCGCCATCGATCTTGCGGGCAACCCGCCGGTGGCCATCCTCATGGTCGGCCTGCAGGGGTCGGGCAAGACCACCACGTGCGCCAAGCTGGGCTTGCGGCTGCAGAGGCGCGACAAGAAGAAGGTCCTGCTCGCCTCGCTCGACGTATTCCGGCCGGCGGCGCAACAGCAGCTGGCCGTCCTTGGCCGCCAGGCCGACGTCGCCACCGTCCCCGCGGTCCT
>JADFHR010000309.1 GCA_022567015.1 Pseudomonadota bacterium | reverse complement strand
GCGCCCCCCGAAGCGAAGGCGTAGGAGAAGTTGATGAAGGTGTCGCCGGTGGAAATGGCGTTCGCGGTCAGCGCCTGGCGGATGGCGAGCCCATTCTTTCCCTCGGTCACGTCCACCGAATTGACGACCAGGGTGGACGAGGTGTCGGTGCTGAATTCGACGGTCAGGTTCTCGCCGGTGCCGTTGATCAGGTTGAGGCCCTGAAAGTCGGTGTCCCTGGCCAGATTGGCGATCTGGAGACGCAGGTCGTTGAACTGGCTGACCAGCTCGGCGATGGTGCTCGCCGTCGCCGACTTGGCGGACACGGCAAGACCCTTCATCTGGCGGACGATGGTGTCGATCGCCTCGGTGCCGTCCAGGGCCGCCGTCAGGCTGCTGATGCCCTGGTCGATGCCCGCCTTCTTGTCATCGAAGTCCGACGCCCGGTCGGCAAGGGTCTTCGCCTCGAAGAACTTGATCGGGTCGTCGATGGCGCTGGCCACCGACAGCCCGGTGGCCAGCCGGCCCTGGGTCCGGTTGATCAGCACGGTGGTGTTCTGAAGTGACAGGAGGCTGTCGCGCACGGCAGCCGAAAGGGTGATCTCAGCCATTGCTGTACCTCGTTTCTAGAGTGCCCTCAACCGGGGCAGTCGCTGCACGTGGAGGGATTCTCCCTCCGCGGCGGACGGGGGACCGCCCTGCGCGCCTGCCCCCGTAATCCAAACCGGCGCCGCGCACATGGAGGCGGAAATGTCCATCACAGGAAATATAGGTACGGCACCCCGCACCGGTAAATTATGCAGATGGGTAAGGCGTGGGCCAGGCGCCGTAAGCCGTCCCCGTTCCCTCCGCCGACCGCTGTCAACGCCCCGGTGCGGGACGCACGCCGACGGCAAAGCCCCGATGGCTGCCTTCCCGCGCGGCGGTTTCGCCCGCCGGTCGGCCCGCCGTTCCGCAGGTGCCGGCATCAACCGGCAAATTCAATGAAATTTCTTATAAAATTACCGCTAAGTTATAGTAAAATAAAATAGAAGTAAAATGTATTGCATGTTTATGGATTAACAGTATCTTATAGTTTAAGCGCCGGTTTATCTTGAAGTCCGCTGGAATCTCCATTGGGGGCATCCAAGAATTCACCGTGTCCATGACGGGCCAGCGCCGTCGTTTCGGCTCGCGGTCCTCGGCGAGGACCCGGCGGCACGGACAAACAAGAACACCGGTTCCAGGGCGGGATGAGGCGTCTTTCGCGGCATTCGCGCGGCCGGCCACCGATCGCCGTGTCCGGCGCGGGGTGCGACAAACCGGCCGTGCTGTGACAGGAGATGAAGGCTATGCGTAATTCGAGGTTAGGTGATTTTCCGTTGGTCCTCGCCATGCTCGGCATGACCCTGGCAGGGTGTGCGGGCGTGGAGACGGGCCGCGACGTGGCCATGGCACCGGCGACCATGGGGTTGGCGCCACCGGCGTCCAGTGACACCGGCGTCCCGAAGACGGGCGCGCCCGGTTTCGGCGTGACTGAAACCCCGGAGCTTCCCGGCCTGGCACCGGCCGGGGAAACGGCACCGGCCGGACATCCGGCCGCGGAAGCCATCCGCACAATGGCCCGGGAGGCCATGGCCGTGCTGTCGGATTCCTCCCTGTCGGCGGAGCAGCGCGCGCAAGGCCTGCGCCGCCTGATGGCCCAGGCCATCGACATCCCGCCCATCGCCCGGTTCGTGCTCGGCCGCTACTGGCGGGCCGCCAGCGAACGGCAGCGCGAGGCTTACGTGGAAGCCTATTCGGACTACATCCTGGCCGCCTACACGGCCAAGATCGGCGGCGGCGCGACGGCGCTCGAGCGCTTCGATGTGGTCAAGACCCAGGCCCACGGGAGCAAGGATTTCCTGGTCTATTGCATCGTCGCCCGGGCCGGCGGCAAGTCGACCCGCGCCATCTGGCGGCTGCGCCAGCGGGACGGCCGCTACCGCATCATCGACCTGATGGTCGAAGGCATCAGCATGGTGCAGACCCAACGCCAGGAATTCGTCTCCATGATGCGGGCATACGATGGCGACGTGGATAAGCTGATCGCAACCCTCAAGGAAAGAACAAGCTGAACGACCCCCGGCCTGGTCGACGGCGGCCGGGCCCCGGGGCGGCGCATGTGAGCCGGACGGATGCCGCGTAC
>JADFHR010000308.1 GCA_022567015.1 Pseudomonadota bacterium | reverse complement strand
GGGGGCCACCGGGGGGTGTCCCCCCGACACCGTATGCGGGGGGCGCCCCCGCGACCCCCGGGGGGCCACCGGGGGGTGTCCCCCCCGGCTACGATACGCGGGGGACGCCCCCGCGGCCCCCGGCGTCGTCGCGCGCCGCTTGTGGTGCACGCACACCAAGGCGCGACGCGCTCCTGGCCGGAAACCTCGCAACGCCGTCGTAGGGGTACAATTTAGCTGATGCAGGCCACTAGTGTGATAGAGGGTACCGGGCGCCGAGGAATCTTCACCGGCCGTGGTACCCTGTCGGCGCAAACGGCATCGACATCCGGAGGAACACATGGGCCGGGCATTGGCTGGCCTGGTGGCGGCGGCGCTGGTTCATTCCGCCATTGCGGGCGCGGCCGGCGGAAAGGCCGCCGGCGATGCGGAGACCTACGTCCATCCCCTGAAAAAGTTCACGTTGCGCGTGCCGGTGGGGGCGCGGGTGATCGAAAGGGGGACAAAGTTCGATGTCGTCATTCAGTCGCCGAGCGGGTACGTCATCAATGTGCAGAGCGGAGCCGTCAACGCCGACGTGAGCCTCATGGGCATGACGGCCAGGCTGGAGGCCACCTATCTGGGCGACGGAAAACGCTGGTCGCGAAGGCTGGAGGAAGGGTCGACCACCGTCGGCGGCCTGTCCGCCCGCGCCGTGCTCTATGAAGGCCCCGGCATGCGCACGCGGGTGGTCGTAGCGCGGGGGCGGGAAACCGATTTCGTCTTCATGTTCATCGCCCCGCCCGGGGCCTTCGACGGCTTGGTGGCGGTGTTCGACCGCGTCCTCGCCAGCTTCCGTCCCGCCGCCGCCGAGGTGGCGGTGCGGCCCGGTCCTCCGCCACCGGCCGCACCGGCGCGTCCTCCCGTTGCGCCGCTCGCCGCCGCGCGGCATTTCGCCGACCCGGAATTCGGCTTTTCCATCGATTATCCGCGTCAGTGGATCGTCGCCAGGCCGTCCGCGCACACGGTGACGTTCAGCGGCAGGCAGGGGACGGAAGCGTTCTACGCCGTGGTCAGCATCCAGAACGTCGAGCCGCCCTCGGCCAGAGATTCCCGACAGGCCGCCGCCGCCGTGGTCTCCGACCTGAAGTCCCAATGGGCCGCCGGCGCCACCGACGTGGGGTACTTCAACGAGGGGCCCATCACGTACGAGAACAACGGCTTGCGATTGCACGGACACCAGTTCCTGGTCGCCTACACGCAAGGGGGCCAGCGGTTCAAGCAGTGGACCGTGGTCGTTTCCAGGCCCGCCGGAACCGTGGTCCACGTGTGGTCCTATACGGCACCCGACGGCTTGTTCCGGGTGTTCCAGCCGGTCGCCGAGGCCATGCGCAAGACCTGGGCCATTCACGTGCGGTAAGGACGGGTGCCGCCGCGGGGAGGGGGGCCGCGCCGGTCAGCCCGTTTGCCGGCGGGCGGTCAATTTTCCGTCCCTGGCGACCGCGGACGCTGCGCCCTCAGCGCCGTCCACTTCTCGTGGGCGAGGGCGATGACGCGTTCCGTCTCCGACCACAAGGGCGGCAACGCGTCAAGGCCGACCCAGGCGACCTCGGCGGCGTCGTCGCCCGCCGTCGCCTCGCCGGCCCGCCAGGCCGCGAACACGTCGACCAGGGTGTAGTGATAGCGGACCCGTCCCGTGTCGTCCCGCTGGATGGAATCCACCACGTCGACGAGGCCGAGGACGTCGATGGTGAGCCCGGTTTCCTCCAACACCTCCCGCCGGGCCGCGTCGAAGACGGTCTCGCCCAGATTCTGGGCGCCGCCGGGCAGGCTCCACTGGCCCTGGCGCGGCGGTTTGGCGCGGCGGATCAAAAGCACCTCGTCGTCGCGCCAGACGACCACGCCGACGCCGACGAAGGGGCGATCGGGATAGGTACGCGGCATTTCTCCCCCCGCCAAAGACCCTTCCCAGGCCGATCCCCTTGGTATTATACCAAGGGTCGCTGATCATGACCCGACGAGCCGGCTTACCAAGGTTTTCGGCCCTAAGCGTGCGCTGTGGCGATGCCCCGCATCGCGAAGCGTGCGCGACGCCGTCCGCAAGCCTTGGTAAGCCGCCGTTGCGGTCGCGTATGCGGCCCGTCGGAGGGCGTCGAAAAGTTTTGACGATGCGCCGCATCGCCTGCAACTTTCCTCCT
>JADFHR010000307.1 GCA_022567015.1 Pseudomonadota bacterium | reverse complement strand
AAGGCTTGACGATGGCCCCCCATCGCCTGCGCCTCCCCTCCTGCCGAGGAAACGGGAAAAGCGATCGTAGGCGTGCACTTTAGCTGATACAGGCCACTGGGAAACGCCGGAGAGGCACCGATGGGTGATCCGCGCCTGTTCTGTTTCGGACTGGGCTACACCGCCCGGGTCCTGGCGGCGGCCCTGATGGGGGAAGGCTGGACCGTGGCCGGCACCTGCCGGGACGAGGCCACGCGGGCGGACCTGGCGGCGGACGGTATCGATGCCTTCCTCTTCGACCGCGACCGGCCCCTCGACGACGCCGGCGCCGCCCTGGACGGCGCCACCCACCTGTTGAGTTCCGTCCCCCCCGACGCGGAAGGCGATCCCGTGCTCGCCCGCCACGCCGGCGCCATCGCGGCGATGGATGGGCTGGCCTGGGCCGGATACCTGTCCAGCACCGGCGTCTACGGGGACACGGGCGGCGCTGCGGTGGACGAGAGCGCCGCCGTCAACCCGACGTCGGAACACGGCCGCCGCCGCGCCGCGGCCGAAGGCGGCTGGCTCGACCTGCGCCGCGCCGCCGGCGTGCCGGTGCACGTCTTCCGCCTGTCCGGCATCTACGGCCCCGGGCGCAGCGCGCTGGGGGCGGTGCGCGCCGGCCAGGCGCGGCGCATCGACAAGCCCGGTCACCTGTTCGCGCGCATCCACGTGGACGACATCGCGGCCGTCCTCAGGGCCTCCATGGCGCGCCCCGACCCGGGCGCCGTCTACAACGTTTGCGACGACGAGCCGGCCCCGGCGGCCGACGTGGTGGCGTTCGCCTGCGAAATCCTGGGCGTGGATGCGCCGCCGCTGGTCCCTTTCCACCAGGCGGCCAAGGAGATGTCGCCGATGGCGCTTTCGTTCTGGCGCGACAACCGGCGGGTGGACAACAGCCGCATCAAGGGCGAGCTGGGCGTGCGATTGAAATTCCCCGACTACCGGGCGGGCCTGCGGGCGGTTCTGGCGGCGCAAGCATGAGCGGGAGGCGGGGGTTTTTCGAGAAGTCACAAACATTGTGACTTCTCTGGACCCCCTCAGGCGCCGGGCGGGCGCGTCCGCGCCCTTGGCTCGCCGCAGGAGCGGCGGCCCGCAGTCGCGGGCTTCTCAAGTCAAAACGACCCAGTCGTTTTGACTTTCGGTATCACCCTTCGGGCGGGGGCTTCGATGCAGGGTTTTCTATGCGTTGCAGCAACGCCTCCAGGGTCCCGCACAGGCGTTCCAGGTCTTCCGGCTCCGACAGGCGGTGGCCGCCGTCCTTGACCAGGGTGACCTCCACGTCGCCGGTCTTCAGCCACCCGGCGAGGCGCAGGCTCGTCCCCCAGGGCACGTCCGCGTCCTTCATGCCGTGGATCAGGCGGACGGGGATCTCGAGCGGGATCTCCTGGCGCAACAGGAGGTGCGTGCGGCCGTCCTCCAGGAGCGCCCTGGTAATGGGGTAGGGGTCTTCGCCGTAGTCGCTGGGGAGCCGGACAAGACCGTCCCCCTCCAGCGCCGCCTTTTGTTCGTCGGTGAGCCCGGGCCGGATCAGGTCCTCGGTGAAATCGGGCGCGGCGGCGGTGCCGAGCAGTCCGGCCACCCGGTGCGGCCTTTTCAGGGCCGCCAGCAACATGATCCAGCCGCCCATGGAGGACCCCACCAGCACCTGGGGGCCGTCGGTCAGTTCATCGAGCACGAAAACCGTGTCCTCGGCCCAGCGGCCGATGGTGCCGTCGGTGAAAGCGCCGGAGGAAGCCCCGTGACCGGAGTAGTCGAAACGCAGGAAGGCCTGCCCGCGCGCCCGGCAGAAGCCCTCCAGCGAGAGCGCCTTGCCGCCTTCCATGTCGGACATCAATCCGCACAGGAACACGACACCGGGAGACTTGCCAGGGGTGAAGTGGTAGGCGATAGTCCGGCCATCATCGCGTGATAGGATATGCGGGTCGGCGGCGGCGGGCTTTGTTGCGTCGGTCATCCTAATACCAAGGGTCGCTGATCATGACCCATAGAGACGGCTTACCAAGGTTTTCGGCAAGGAGCGTGCGCTGTGGCGATGCGGGGCATCGCGAAGCGTGCGCGACGCCGTCCGAAAGCCTTGGTAAGCCGCCGTTGCGGTCGCGTATGCGGCCCGTCGGAGGGCGTCGAAAAGTTTTGACGATGC
>JADFHR010000139.1 GCA_022567015.1 Pseudomonadota bacterium | reverse complement strand
CGATGCGGTGCATCGTCAAAACTTTTCGACGCCCTCCGACGGGCCGCATACGCGACCGGAACGGCGGCTTACCAAGGCTTTCGGACGGCGTCGCGCACGCTTTGCGATGCCCCGCATCGCCACAGCGTACGCTTAAGGCCGAAAACCTTGGTAAGCCGGCTCGTCGGGTCATGATCGGCGCCCCTTGGTATAAGTGGTGCTGCGCCTTCCTCCCCGGCCGATGTCACGGCAACGGCCGCACGCCGGGATGGACGGCCGCCTCAGGCGCCGAAAACCACCAGCAAAACGACTGCGATCAGGATCAGGCCCGTGGCCCAGACCGCCGGGCTCAAACCCGTGGCCCGGTCGCCGGCTTGCGCGGGCGGGTGATCGGGGCGGGACGCCCCTGTTTGGCTCCGTTTTGCAGAGAATTCGTCGGCCATGGCTGGCGCCGCACCGCCCCACGGGAAACGGAGGCCCGGACCCCGTCCATTGTCCCCATGGCCGCCGGTCCCGTGTGTTAACCCTTTGTTTTCCTTGTCACCTTATATTCGCCGGCGCTTACAGGCAAGGCTGCCTTTGCGGGTGATGCGAAGCCGCAGGCGGCGAGGACTTGGGGGAAACATGCCGGCTGCAGTGGAATCCGCCTTCGACGTGGCCTTCTGGTTCGCCGACATGGCGCTGAACGAGAACGAATACCTGCAACCCCAGAAGCTCCATCGCCTGATGTTTTTGGCCCAAGCCTACTATGCGGTGGCCTATTCCGGGTGCCGCCTGATGCCGGCCGTCTTCGTCGCCGAGGAATTCGGTCCCATCGAGCCCACCATTTACAAGGCCTTCGCCAAGGGGCGCCCCGAGGTGGACGTGGACCTGATCGTGCCCGAGGACGTGGAGTCGTTCCTGCGCAGTATCTGGCGCCGCTTTGGCCACCATTCGACCGAACGCCTGACACGGATAACCAATGAGACCGAGGCCTACCGGCAGGCATTGAGGAGAGGCCTGCGGGCCGAAATCGACCACGCCTCCATGCGGCGTTCGTTCGCCGGGGCGAAGGATGCGCCGGCGCTGGACCAGGTTATGAAACCGAAGGTCCTGCGCTCCCAGACGGGCACGCCGGTAGCCGTGCGGAGCTGGGTGCCCGGGAACAGGCCCCGTGGCGGCATATAACGGCTCTTTAACACCACCAGTCCCGCAACGGCCCTGATTGCCATCGATCGAGGCCGATCCCGAGGCCCGGATCACCAAGCGGTGCTTCCCGCTTTGATTGTTTGATGTTGCGGTTTGCCCATACTCCGATACAATCGCACCAACGTATCGTCAACGGCCGGGCGCACGGCAATCTGGCATGCTCGGGCGCTGGAACCTGCGTTGAACGGATAAAATAGTTTGGGAGGAGAACCTTATGTCAAAACACCTTAAGTTCCTGACCGCGTTGGCGTTCGGGGTGGCCGCGGCGGGTCTTGTCGCCGCCGGTCCGGCGAGCGCCAAGGTCGAGGGCGACACCATCATCATCGGTTCCGCCATCTCGTTCACCGGCAAGTATTCGACCAACGGCATCCATGCCAAGAATGGCTACGATCTCGGCGTCAAGCGCGTCAACGAGATGGGCGGCGTCAAGGTCGGCGGCAAGGTGTACAAGCTGAAGATCAAGTACTACGACGACGAGTCGACCCCGTTGCGCACCGCCCAGCTGGCCGAACGGCTGATCAAGCAGGACGGCATCAAATACATCCTTGGCCCGTACAGTTCGGCGACCACCAAGGCCATGGCGCCGATCACCGAGAAGTACAAGATTCCCATGGTCGAAGCCGAGGGCGCGTCGCGGTCCCTGTTCACCCAGGGCTACAAGTACATCTTCGCGGTGCTGTCCACGTCGGAGCAGTATCTGGCCAGCTCCATCGCCCTGGCCGCCGAAATGGCCAAGAAGGCCGGCAAGAAGCCGTCCGATGTGCGGGTGGCGATGGCGTTCGAGAACGATCCGTTCTCGCTCGACGTCAGGGCCGGTGTCATGGACGACATCAAAAAGTTCGGCATGAAGATCGTCATCGACGACAAGCTGCCGCGCGACCTCGCCGACATGTCGGCGACCCTGACCAAGGTCAAGGCGCTGAAACCCGACCTCCTGGTGATTTCGGGGCACTCCAAGGGCGCGGCGACGGCGGCGCGTCAGATCAAGGAGCTGAAGATCGACGTGCCCATGATCGCCATAACCCACTGCGAGGCGGCGAAGATCGTCAAATTGTTCGGCGCCGCGACGAACGACTTCCTGTGCCCGACCCAATGGGCGGAAACCCTGAGCTACAAGGGCAAGTATTTCGGCACCGCGGCCGAGTACGACAAGCTCTTCAAGGCAACCTACGACGGCTACCGGAACGTGCCCTATCAGGCGGCCCAGGCTTCGGCGGCCGTGCTGGTGTGGAAGGATGCCTTCGAGCGGGCGAACTCGTTCGACACCGAAAAGCTTCGCCAAGCCCTCTCCGAGACCAATATGAAGACCTTCTACGGCGACATCCGGTTCGCTCCCGAGGGCAACAATATCGCCAAGCCGATGGTTCTGCGCCAGATCCAGGACGGCAAGTTTAATGTGGTGGCGCCGTCCAAATGGGCGTCGCACAAGGTGAACTGGCCGCGCACAGTGCCCGGCATGTAAGGGGCTTAACCCGGTAACACCTGGTCCGTCCGCCCCCGCCCCCGGGCGGGGGCGGGGGCGTATCGGCCAGGCACGAAGGATATCCGAGGAATGTTGGATAACATCGCCCTGCTCGGCATCGCGCCACTGCTGAACGTGCAGCTCTTGCTGGACGGGCTTTTCATCGGCGCCATCTTCGTGCTGGCGGCCTACGGACTGGCGTTGGTGTGGGGGGTGATGAACGTCAAGAACCTGGCCCAGGGCGATTTCGTCATGATGGGCGGTTACATCGCGTTCGTCATGACCAAGCTGGGTATTCACCCGATTTTCGGCCTGCCCGTGGCCATCGTCTTCATGTTCGGGTTCGGCTGGGTGGTTTACCGGGTGATCATCTACCGGGTCATCGGCAAGGATCTGTTTACGTCGCTGCTTGCCACGTTTGGCATGGCCATTGTCATACAGCAGTTGTTGAACCTGATATTCAGCCCCGACGTGATGGTGGCCGAATCGGGGTTCGCGATTCGCTCGTACCTGGGCGGCATGGTCACGGTGGCGGATATCAAGTTGATTTCCTTCCTCCTGGCCACCGTTCTGGCCACCCTTGTGATTACCTTCATGAAGTACAGCCGCATGGGCCAGGCGATCCGGGCGACGGCCCAGGATCCCCGGGCGGCGCGGGTCATGGGCATCGATACCGAGCGCGTCTATGCGTTCACGTTTGCCCTCAACGCCGCCATCTGCGGCGCCGCCGGCGTGCTGATTTCCATGATCTGGGTGCTGCAGCCTTTCTTCGGGATGACGTACTCGATCCGGGCCTTCGTTATTGTCACCGCGGCCGGCCTGGGTAACCTGCCGGGCGTGATCATCGCCGGGCTCGGGCTTGGCGCCGTCGAGCAGTTCGCGGGCTTCATCCTGGGCGCGGAATTACAGCAGTTCACCGTGGTCGGGCTGCTGGTCGCCATCCTGGTGTGGCGCCAGATCCAACTGAGGCGGCACCGGCAGGTGGTGCGATGAACACCCGCCTGCGGCGGACCCTGCCTTACGCCGGTTTACTCATCGCGGGCATCGCGGCGCCGTTCCTGTTTCCGGATTATACGTTCCAGTTCACCGTGCTTTGGGTGATGATCCTGTTCGCCCTCACCTGGGACATCCTGGGCGGGCAGATGGGATACAACTCGCTGGGTAACATCGCTTTCTTCGGCGTCGGCATGTACATCTGCGCCGTGGTCCAGATCGGGCTTTACTACGACGTCGCCCAGTACACCGCCTCTTACGGCGCGGTGAAGGTTGAGTTCACGGCGGACCAGTATTTCACCGGCCTGGCGGTGGGGCTGATCGCGGCGGGGCTGGGGGCGATGGTTTTCTCGATTATTCTGGGCTGGGTCGTCTTCGGGCTGCGCGGCCCCTACTTTGCCATCGGCACCTTGGGCGTCGCCCTGTCGGCCGGCGAGTTGACAGGCGCCTGGGATTACGTCGGCGGCGGCGGCGGCATCGCGCTGCCCATCTATCCCGGCGAACCGGACGACCGCTCGCTGTTCTTCTACGTCCTGAGTTTCACGCTGACGATAATCCTCTTTTTCCTCCTCCGATGGATCTATTTGGGCCGGTTCGGGCTGGCTGCCAACGCCATCCGGGACGACGAGGAGAAGGCCGAGGGAATGGGTATCCACACCATGCGTTACAAGACCGTCGGCTGGGCCATCGCGGCGTTCTTTCTCGGCATCTCGGGGGCCCTGTTCGGCAACATGATCGGCTTCATCGAGCCCCTCGAGGTGGCCTTCCCGACGGTGACCTTCGGTCTCTTCATGGTGGTGATGTGCCTTCTGGGCGGCAGGGGCACCCTGTGGGGGCCGGTCATCGGGGCGACCCTGTTCCACACCTTCAAGGAAGTGACCTGGATCTACCTGCTCGGCTGGCAGTGGGTGGCCCTGGGGGCGTTGATCGTCGTCAGCGTGGTCTTCTTCCAGCAGGGGATCGTCGGCTGGGTGAAGGAGAAATGGCCGGAAAAATTCGGCATTGCGGTCGATGACCGTGCCCTGGCGGAAACGGACCCGGACCTGGACGAGGCCCCGTCACAGCGGCTGCGGCGGCAAACGGAGGCCGCCCAATGACCGCCATGATCGAATGCGAAGGCGTCTCCAAGGCCTTCGGCGGCGTCATCGCCAACAACGAAATCACGCTCGAGGTGCCCGAGGGGCGCATCACCGGGCTGATCGGCCCCAACGGATCGGGCAAGACGACCCTGTTCAACTCCATCGTCGGCTATCACCCCATCGACGCCGGATCCATCAAGTTCCAGGGCCGCGAGATTTCCGATTTGCGGGTGCAGCAGATCGCCCGCCTGGGCCTGCTCCGCACCTTCCAGCAGACGCGCATCTATTCGAAGATGAACTGCGTGGAAAACATGCTGATCTCGGTCCCGCACCGGACCCAGACATACCGGGCCATGTTCTCCAAGTACCCGCCGGACGTGACCGAGCGGGCGGAGGACCTGCTCGAGTTCGTCGGCCTCTACGAGAAGCGGTTTCTCATCTCCGGCAATCTCTCGTTCGGTCAGCAGAAGCTCCTGGAATTCGCCATGGCGCTGATGAACGAGCCGAAGGTGCTGCTGCTCGACGAGCCGACGGCGGGGATCAACCCGACCCTGATCAACGGCCTGATCGACCGCTTGAAACGGGCCACCAGCGAGCTTGGCATCACCCTGTTCGTCATCGAGCACAACATGCCCGTGATCATGGGTCTGGCCGACAACATATACTGTCTTGCCAACGGCCGGCTGCTCGCCCATGGCCCGCCGGAGAAGATCCAGAACGACCAGCGCGTGATCAACGCCTATCTGGGCGCCCACTATTACCTGGATTCCGACTGATGGCGGAGACCGGCGGCGGCACCAACCATGCCAAAAAAGCCAGCGGGCACCTGGCCGGGAAGCCCGAGGCCGTCATCTCGGTCGACGAGGTCACCCGTCAGGCCCAACGGATGGCCGAAGGCGTCACCCCGGAACAGGTGGCCAAGCTGGCCCTGAATGCGCCCTATGTGAAGATCGAGAACCTGCGCGCCGGGTACGGCAAGATGGAAATCCTGCACGACTTCAACCTGCAGGTATCGAAGAAACAGTCGCTGTGCCTGATCGGGCCCAACGGCGCCGGCAAGTCGACGGTGCTGCACTCGATCTTCGGTTTCACCAACATCTTCAGCGGCAGCATCGTGGTCGGCGACGGCGACGACAGGCGCGACATCACCGCCATGTCCGCCAGCGAGAAACTGAAGAACGTGGGTATCGCGTATATCCTTCAGGACAAGTCCATCTTTCCGGCCATGACCGTGGAGGAGAACCTGTGGATGGGCGGCTACCTGATGGAAGAGCCGGCCCAGGCCAAGGAGGCGGCGGAAAAGATTTTCGAGAAATATCCCCGCCTGGCGGAGCGCCGCACGCACACCGCCGGCGTGCTCTCGGGCGGCGAGCGCCGCCTGCTGGAAATCTCCCGCGCCCTGATAATGGAACCGGAAATCCTCCTCGTCGACGAGCCGTCCATCGGCCTCGAGCCCCGGTTCATCGACATGGTGTTCGACATCCTCGACGAACTGCAGAACGTCGAAGGCAAGACCATCATCATGGTCGAGCAGAACGCCAAGAAGGGCCTGGAATTCGCCGACATCGGCTACGTTCTGGTTTCCGGCGAGATCGCCATCGCCGGGCCGGGCGACGAGCTCCTGGAAAACCCGGAAGTGGGCCGCCTTTTCCTCGGCGGCTGATCCCGATCCGAATTTGGTGTAATACCAAGCGCCGCCTCAGGTCCCCTCCGCCTCCTCGATGGCCCGTATCACGTCGTGATAGCTGTCCGGCGCCTTGTCCTTGAAGCGGGATTTCAGGCCCAGCCTGGCGCACCCGCCCAGGCGCCGCGCCGCCGCGTCGGCCATGACCGGTTCGATGCCCATGGCCCTCAGGGTTTCGGCGACCTCTTCCATCTCGTGGGCGCGGCGTTCGCCGTGGATCGCGGTCCGCCCGATCAGGTAATGGGCGAGCTGGTTCCAGTCGATCCCGGGATAGCCGACGCGCATGGACTCGAGCACCCGCTCGGTCACCCCGTAGCGCGACGAGGCGAGCGCGCATTCCAGGAACAGCGCTTCGAGGCCCTTGACGACGATGCTGCGGAACATCTTGGTCGCCGCGGCGCGGCCGATCTCGGGGCCGAAGTCCTCCACGCACATTCCGTAGGCCGACAGCCGGGCGACCAGCTCCGGCGCCGCCTCGCCGCACAGCAACATGGGGACCTTGTGGCCCAGCGGCGGCACCGCGGCCATCACCGCGGCCTCGACGAAACGGGCGCCGGTGGCGGAGACGACCGCCGCCACCTCTTGCTTGACGGCGGGGGAGGTGGAATTCAGGTCCATGTAGATGTGCCGCGGGCGCAGGTACGGGGCCGCCTCCCTGGCGACGGCGACGGCGACCGACGAGACGACCGCCGAGATGATCACCTCGCTGCGAAGGACCAGCTCCTCGACGGACCGGGCGAGCGTCACGCCCGCCCCGGCGGCCCGCTTTTCCATCCCGGCGCGCCGTTCGGACTCCAGGGCCACGTCGTAGGCGGCGACGGCGGGCGCGCCCGCCTGGCGGATACCCTTGGCGATGGCCGAGCCGGCCTCGCCGAATCCGATGAAACCGATGGCTGCGTCGGGTTTGTCGTTCACCGCTTCCCTCCCGTTTGCCGTTGCCGCTCGCGAAGCCGGCCGAACCCGATCACAGGTCGATGTCGACCCACAGCGGCTGGTGGTCCGAGCCCTGGGCCTCGCCGTCGACGTGCACGCCCTGGACACGGGTGGCCAGCATGGCGCCGACGAACACGTAATCGACCCGGAGGGGACCGTCGGCGCGCGGCCAGGTGAGGCCGCCGCCGGGGTCGTTGCCGGCGGCGAGCCAGGCGTCGGCAAAGCCGTCGATGGGGGTGACGCGGCCGTACCTTTCCGTCAGCGGACCGGCCATCATCTCGTATTCCGGCGACTCCGGCTCCATGTTGAAGTCGCCGAGCAGAATCGCCTCGCCGGGCATGGGCGGGGGCGGCCCTTCATCGGCCCAGTCGCGGGGATCGCCGCCGCCCGACCAGGCGCCGCCTTCGCCCGCCGCGCCGCCGAGGATCTCCCGCAGCCGGGCCACTTGGCGCCGGCGCTCGAGGCCGGAGACATGGGCAAGGTGCACCGAATAGAAGCGCACGGGTCCGCCCGCGCACGCGATGACTCCTTCCAGGGCGGCGCGCTGCATGCTCAGTTGTTCGAGCAGCCCGATCTTGGGCAGCAGGTGGTTGCGGGCCGAAAGGATGGGTGTGCGCGCCAGCAAAAGGTTGCCGAACTGCTTGCGGCGGTGGGGCGCGTCCGGCCCGCCGCCGCCATCCAGGTCGATCCCCGGGCCATAGACCCAGTGATAGCCGGGCAGCAGGCGCGTCAGCTCGGCGACCTGATCGACCATCCCTGAGCGCTTCCAGAAGCGCTCCACCTCCTGCATGGCGATGATGTCGGCGCCGTCCACCGCCTTGGCAATGCGCGCCAGGTCGAAGCGGTCGTCCTTGCCCCGGCCGAACTGGATGTTATAGGTAACAAGCCTCACGCCGCTTCCGCTCCCGTGCGTCGTGTGTGCCGCGGCCCGCCACGATGGGCAACGGCGGGGCCTTTGTCACGTTTTTCGTCATCCGCCCGCCGGATTAAACGGCATTGACGCGCGCCCATCACCCGATGATCGTGAACGTGACCGTGGTACCCCTGGGGGAAAACGGGAATGGGCGCAGGCGGTTCATTACAGAAGGGAGGCGGGTCATGACCGTGCGGTCGCTGGACCATTACACCATCCGCACCGCGGATCCAGTACTTACTTTCACGATTTCACGTACCATACGATCGCGTTTCCCGTTCCCTCGGCAGGAGGGGACGCGCGGGCGATGGGGACCCATCGTCAAGCGTTCCCGACGCCCCGGGGGGCCACCGGGGGGTGTCCCCCCGGCTACGGTATGCGGGGGACGCCCCCGCGGCCCCCGGCGTCGTCGCGCGCCGCTTGT